>JBCDMB010000027.1 GCA_038744685.1 Verrucomicrobiota bacterium | reverse complement strand
TTTTTAGAGTTTTCCGGGCGTTGCCCTTGGTTTCTGGTTCTGCTGAGTCTTACTACTCCGCCAATCAAATAGGTTATAGTTTTCCGGGGTCGAAATCGAAATCGGAATCGCTATCGAGGGTGTTCGAGACCCGATTTCGATAGCGATTTGGAGTTTCGATTACTGTCTATTTGCATAGCGGATTAATAGGTTTTTGGTTTTTACCGTCTGAGTGATTGTTTGGTGCGCGGGGTATTTAAGTTTTTCCCTGTTCCTTCATTACACATGCTCCCGAAAGGCTTGGATAATATCGGTTAAATATTCATCCTGTGGTCTTTCCCAGTGACGGGTGGAGAACACCTCGACTTCGATCCACTTGGAAAACCCTGCCGCCTCAACGGATTCCCGTATTCCGCGATTATCGATGCAGCCCTCTCCCATAAGGCCACGGTCGTTGAGCATGTCTGCGGTCGGAGTCATCCAGTCGCAAACGTGGAACCCGATGATCCGATCTCCAGCACGATTAAGCTCTTGCTCAAGTTGTGGATCCCACCAGACGTGATAGACGTCTACCGCGATGCCAACGCACTCTGCACCCACTTGATCGATGATATCATTGCACTGTCCGATGGTGTTTATCGCACTACGACAATCAGCATACATCGGATGAAGCGGCTCTATGGAGAGTTTGACTCCTGTCTTCCGTGCATGGTCGATACAAGCAGCAATGCCTTCGGTGATCTGCTTTCGGTTCTCCTCGAGAGACAATTCCGGCTTGGCTCCGCAAACAAGAACCACTTGGGGGGACCCAATTGCAGCGGCCTCGTCGAGTGCTCTTCGGTTGTCATCGAGCGATACCTGCCTTTCGCTAGCCTCAATTCCGGGAAAAAAGCCACCCCGCACGAGCGAGACCGCCTCCAGTCCATGATCATCAAGTAAAGCCCGTGATTCAGTGAGAGAACGCCCCTCAAGCCACTGCCGCCAAACGCCGACTCCACGAACACCAGCTTTAGAATATTTCGAGCAGGTGGTCGGTAGGTCCCACGGTTTCGTCGTCATTGTGTGGATGGCAAGGCGATCAAGGTTGTTCATTCAACAAAAGCGTTTCAGTTCTGGGAATTGTTCGAATCGATCAACAAATGGGGTTTCGCCTTTTCGTGATTGGTGTCTCGATAAAGGAGAGTCTCACTCTGACGATCATTAGCCGTAGAAGGTTAGATAGGGTTTGTTTTCGATTAGGCGCTGCAGATACACGGCAAGCTCCATTGCGTGGTAGTCGCCCCACATGGAAGACTCTCCATAGGCGACTTTGCCCGGCTCTGGTTTGTGGTCCCATCCGTTTGGTTCGTGGTAGATGGAATGGAGGATGAGCCCCTGATGAGTTTCTTCGGTGGACAAGTATGGCTCCGAGAAAAGTGTCTGAGCGACCTTAAGACCTGCCTGCGTATACTTCCGTGCTGATTCGGATTCTCCCTTGGAATCCAAGTAGCTGCCAAGGCGGAGAAGTCCCTGGGCATCAATGGCGGCTGCAGAGCTGTCGACAGGTTCGAAAGCATTGAAAGGGTCAGCGGGTCTGTTCTGATAGTCACCAAGATCCCGTAAGAGGGGAGCACCCGTGTCCCAGTAAGGAATACCGTCGGTAGGAGAGTTGGCAATAAAGTGGTCCGCGGTTGCCGTTGCTCCTTTAAGCATCATGGCTTCGATATCAGACCGCCCCCCAAATGGCTCCAACTCCTCGTCTTTCAGGGTCGAGAGAAACTCAAGCTCCTCGGCGAATCCACAGAGTGCCCAGGATTGTCCTCTCGTCCAAGTACTGAACCCGGTATATCCTTGCTGAGAGTTCGGACAGCGGTAGGCGCCATCGGTCACGTTGAAAACGGCTTCGTGTGCCGTGCGGCCCCACTCATCATAAGAATCTCTTCCTTCTCCGTAGAAGACCGAAAACTCGGCAGTGGACTGGATGTGTTGTAGCGCTCGATTCAGAAGACTGATCGGTTTGTCACCCTCACCCATGAGGACGTGGCCCAGTTGATGGCCCAGCATCAGAATCCTACAAGAGCGGATCGTATCCACAAAAAGGGAGTGGGGACCATTGAATGAGTGAATAAACCCTCCCCCTTGACGAACCGTCCAACGGCTCGCTTGAACTGCCCCGGAGACCTTGATTGCGAGTTCGTAAAAGTGTTTCTGCCAGTCATCCCCTTGTATTCTCCCTTCGAGGAGAAGTCGGCGGAGGTTTCCGTAGGTAGAGAGGTTGTTGAATCCGTGATCGTGAACGCCGATATGGCTTACGTGGGTTGCCATCCGGGAAACGGTTTTGGATCTGCCGGACTCGAGGCTCGACCGGTCACCTGTTGCATCAAAGTGGAGAATACTGATCCCGTAGCGAAATCCCTCGGTCCACTCCGTCCATCCCCGTGTCGTGTATTCACCATCGACCGTGAAGACGGGAGAACCCTTCGAGTCGTCGTATTGACGATCAATCAAAGCAACCTTTTTACCGGCCAGTTCAAAAAATCGGTCGAGGGAGGGTTTTAGTGCGGACAATTCCGGTGCAGAGGAGATGTCGATCATGGTTTGGAGGTTTTTAGTAGTAGTAACTTGGGCGCTTGCTCTTTTCTCAGAAAGATCGTTTCCCCTAAAATCGGTGCTCTTTGGCTAGGTGGACTATGATGATTTCGCTGTCCTCGATGATTTCGTAGCCATGTTCGAGGGCGGCATCGAATTGCAGGGATTCACCGGATTCAAGCGTGTGCCTTTCCCGGGGTAGAGTGATCGTGATCTTGCCTGAGCGAACCCAACACACTTCAAACTCATCCCCATGTGCCTCAGGGCGTTTTAGGCTATCCCCTTTCTTTGCAGTAGCATGGAAGAGGTCGACGTTCTTGTAACCGACTTTTTCAAAGTGAAAAGGCCCGGATTCGTAACTGGTCGCTTTTTTTGCGTGAGCGCTGCACGACTCTGCAAGGCCTAGAAGATCTGTTGCGGAAAGACCGAGGGCACGCGCGATGCGATAGAGAGTGTTCAACTCGAGACTGGTTTGATTCCTCTCAATGCGGGAGAGACCTGCAGCCGAAATGCCCGAGTTCTCAGAGACTTCGTTGAGAGTAAGGCCCGAACGTTTTCGCAGATCACGGATCACCGAAAAATCCAACTCATGGGGGTTAAAAATCATTTCAAAAGCAATAATACGCATATTTTTTGCTTTTCAAGAAAATTAAGGGATTTTCTAGAGTGCTGTGTTCAGTTTAGTCTGAGCGCGATTGAGCCTCCCGAAATCGGAAGTTTTCTTTGCTCCAGCGTAAAACCCGCATCCTTGACTTTTCGAAAGAGTCTTGGCTTTGTTCCCGGTTTCTAGCCCGGTGGTGTAATGGTAGCACAACTGATTCTGGTTCAGTTTGTCGGGGTTCAAATCCCTGCCGGGCTGCCAGTGGTCAGCGCTTCATTGGAGTAAGTTCCACCAAACTTCGGGTGGTATTTCTTCGGCTCGATTGGTCTCCGAGAAGCTGTGAGTGCTCAGGTGTTCTTCCCAGTCGTGGCGTTTGTCGGGGGCGACGAATTTCCGAAAGGCATGACGAAGAATCTTGCGGCGGTTCTGGAACAGGTCTCGTAACAGGTTGGCTTGATGGCGAGTGAGTAGGCGGGGGTTTTCACGGAGGTGCCAAATCGCGAAGACGGAATCAACTCCCGGCTGAGGATAGAATGAGGTCTTTGGGATTCGATGTTGCTCACAGCATTTGTAGGCGAGGCTCATACGAATCGCCACGGGTCCATAACCCTTGTCGCCCACATCGGCGTTCACTCGCTCAAAACCCTCTTTCTGTAGAATCAGGAAGAGGGTTTTGGGTAGTGGTTGGCCTGAGACGAGCAACTCTCCAAACCAAGGTGAAGTGATCGCGAAGGGTAGGTTTGAAAGAAGTTGGAACGGCTTTTCAGCATTATCGACTTGTGCAGTTGGGTGCTCGACAGCATCGCCTTCGACCAGGTGGAAGCGTTGACCGGGCAGGATTGCCCTTAGGTGGTTACAAAGAATCGGGTCCACTTCAATTGCATGGATGGTTGAGCCTAGGTCGTGCGCGGCGAGAGTAAGGCTTCCCAAGCCCGGTCCGATTTCTACCAATGGACTTTCAGTGGTAAGATTGGAAACAATCTTCTCGATCCAGTTTCGGTCGCAGAGAAAGTTTTGTCCCAGTTTCTTTCGTGGTTGGATGCCCAACTCGTGAAGCGTTTCACGAATACGGGTAGGGGAGTCAAAGGCCATCAGGGACGGCCAATCGTCAGGCCTGTTTGAATTCCTGGATCAAGGCAGCCGGATCCTTTGCTCGCATAAGTCCTTCGCCAACGAGAATTGCATCGGCTCCCGACTCGCGGGCACGGGCTGCATCCTCAGGAGTGAATATCCCCGATTCGCTTACGGTGACAATGCTATCGGGGACTTGAGGGATAAGGGTCTCCGAGATCGCCAGGTCAGTTACAAATCGGGAAAGATCGCGGTTGTTGACTCCGAGAATTTTGGGGTCGAGTGACAGTGCCTTGTCGAGCTCCTCTTGAGAATGAACTTCATACAAGCTGTCCAGTCCTGCCAGATCAGCAGCAGCGCGCAGGGTTTTCAACTCTTCCGCGGAAAGTGCACGAACGATGAGTAGAATGGCGGACGCCCCCGCCTCTGCGGCCTCGAGCACTTGAATCGGACTCACCATGAAGTCCTTGCGCAGACAAGGGGTCATTCGGCTGTGATCCCGCAGGAACTCAACCACCTCCCATAGATCGCGGAGAGAACCTCCGAAGTATTTTTCATCGGTCAGAATGGAGAGACCATCCGCCTCGCCGTTGACGTATTTGCGGGCCTGTTCGGAGGAGTCGAGGGATGCTGAAATATTTCCCGCTGAAGGAGACTTCCGTTTGATTTCTGCAATCACGGCCAGTTCTTCACTGTCGCGGAGAGCGTCACGTAAGCGGTCGGTTTTGGGTCCGGCCAGCCTACGCAATTCATCCTCGCGAACGGGTCGTTCCCGATCCGCGACCTCACGACGCTTGTGGACCATAATCTCGGTGAGCTTATCGTTCATGAAAGAGTGGACGGATAGTCGGAGCTGCGAAAGATGGCGAGGGAAAATGGGGAAGAGAGACGAGTGGGGTGTTCGCAGGCAGAGGTCTTCTCACTGAAGGCTTGGCTTGCCCGAGCCTACACCCAACCCTTTTTCTAAAGCACCGTCTGATCACAAAAAAGCCCGGACCACTAGGCCCGGGCTTGAATAGTATCCTTCTTGGTTAATCCGAGGATATCTTATTTTTGGAAGACTACTCTTGGGGAGGACCGCCTCTACCGCCTTTTCCGCGAGGGCCTTTTTCCTTCATTGTGGAGAACATCTCGACGATTTCCTCTTCGCTCAGGTTTCCATCTCCGTCGATATCGAATCTTTCGATTACCATCGAGGCTCGCTCTTCTGGACCGCCCCGTTCTTGGCGACGTTCTTTCATCTTTTGGATGCGCTCTTCTATTTTCGCCTTACGCTCTTCAAAGGCGGTTTCGATTTCGTTGAGCTCGAGAGCACCGCTATTGTTGGCGTCGAACTTTTCGAGCATTCCCTCGGGGGTTGGCTTCTCTCTTTCTTCCTTTTCCGCGGATTGTGCGGACAAAGCTGCTGTGAAAGCGAGGAATAGTGAGGATAGTAGGATGTATTTTGTTTTCATTGTATCGAATGTATGGTGTGTGATCTGATCGTGGGTGGTTTGGGTTGTTCCCGTCTGTAGACCCTAAGAAAACCATGCTTTGATGAAGCTAAGCGGTAGGGTAGATGAAAAAAAATTCATGAATGGAAAGGACCGTTTCATTGCGGCTTCGTGCTGAAAATGGTAACCATCCGTTTGTGAAAATCCTCCTCGTAGAAGACGAACAGAAGATCCGCGATTGGGTGGTCAAGGCTCTGAGGGAGAACGGGTTTGTTGTCGATGCAGTGGGTGATGGCGATGAAGCCTATCAACTTTTGCGGTCGAGATCCTATGATGGAGCGGTTTTCGACATCATGGTTCCGGGGAAAGATGGTTTGAGCCTTCTTAGGGCGATTCGCCGGGAAGGAGTAAACCTGCCGGTATTGATCGCCTCGGCAAGGGGAGAGTGGGATGAGAGGGTTGAAGGACTCAATCTGGGAGCCGATGACTACCTCCCTAAGCCATTCCATGTAGATGAGCTGATTGCTCGGTTGAGGGCTGTTTGCCGACGAGCCCAGGGGGATCACTTGAACGTGATCGAGTCCGGTCCAGTTCGCATGAATGTTGCGACACGGGAGGTTTCGGTAAACGGAGAGGCAGTGGATCTTACGGGGAGGGAGTTTTCTTTGCTGGAACTTTTGGTTCGCTCACCGGGGAGGGTTTTTACCCGGACCCAAATTTTGGATCGCGTTTGGGATTACGATTTTGATCCGCAGACGAATTTGGTTGATGTCTATGTGAAAAAGCTCCGGCAGCACCTTGGCGATGGATGCCGCGACTCGATCGAAACGGTTCGGGGAGTCGGATACCGATTTGTGCGGTGAAGAGTCTTTGGGCAGGAGGATCGTTTCGGATCCGAATGGTCTTTTTTTCAATGGTTCTTGCCGCAGTTGGATTGATTGGCTTTGCGGCTCTTTCGATGGGGTTTTACCAGAGGGAGTTGCAACGCAACTTGGAGCGGGAACTGGAAACGATCACTGGACAAGCGGGTCCCGCCATCCTGCGACTGATTTCCCAGCGAGGGGGACCGATAGCAGACCGGCTGAGTGCGAGGCTACTTGCCCGCCTCGAACAGTTTGGAGCCGTGTATGCGGTGCGCACGGAATCAGATCGATGGGTGTTTGGACCGGAATGGCCCACGAAAAAAACTGGAACCCTGAATCGCGCCGTAGAGGAACTTCCCTTTTCGGTTTTCGATTCGCGTAACCGGCCGATTCGGGAAGGCGGTCCTCCGGATCCAAGGTCAGGACGGCCTAACGTTCGAATTCTTCCTAAAAACGATCCTGTAGATGGTTGGACCGTTGCGGGGGTAAAGAGTGTCGATGGAGTGGCTCTATTCGGTTTCTCGGAAGAGAAGGTTCGCGGGCCGATGGGAGAATTGGTATCGGTTCTGTTGCTAGCGGCGCCGATTGCGCTCGGTTTGGTGGCGGCAGGAGCCTGGTTTTTATCCTCACGGGCGATGAGGCCGATTCATCGACTGACCGAAGTCGCAGGAGAAGTCACCGCAGAAGATCTCGGTAAGCGCATTGCGACTGAAGGTGTGGAGAGAGAGTTCCGCGAGCTAATCGATGTTTTCAACAGCATGCTTGGGCGCTTGGAGCAGAGTTTTTCCCAGGCAAAACGTTTTGGGCAGGACGCAGCACATGAGCTCAATACTCCGCTGACAGTCCTTACCGGAAAGGTGGAGGAGGCTTTGGCCTCCGCGGAGGATGGCTCTTCAGAACAGAATGCAATGGGTGAACTTGCAGACGAGATTGCCAGGCTTCGGGACATTGTGCGCAAGCTTCATCTTCTTGCGCGGATTGATGGGGGGGCGCTGCATCCTGACAACGAGGGTTTTGATTTTGTTGAGCTTACAAAAGAAGTGGTGTCCGAAATGAGAGAGGTCTTTCCGGAGATCCGTTTTTCGTTGATTGCGGAAGGTCCACTTCACCTGGAAGCCGACCGTTCTCTCACCCGACAGGTATTGCTAAACCTCACTAACAACGCTGGGCGTTATAACCGGAGCGGAGGCAAGGTTACGGTGACGATCAAAAGGGATCGAAAGGGAGTTCACCTGACTGTCGAAAACACGGGATCCCCAATTCCCGAGAGAGCCATAGATGGAATCTTTGATCGGTTTACGAGGGCGGATCCTACACGGGGATCCAAAGAGGGACTGGGACTGGGCCTGAGCCTCTCACGTGAGTTCGCCCGAATTCAAGGAGGCGATTTGAAGCTAGTATCTTCCGACGCCTCAGGAACGACTTTTGAGTTGTGGTTACCGCTGTAAATTTGGAGTTCGGAACTAATCTATTAACTCCGCAGAGAAGCGTTTTCGCCTTACAGAATGCCCTAGTAGCTTCACTACTTAGCTGTATTAAATTATTAAATACAAAACCTTATTAAGAATGAATCTCAATCGCTAAAAATTCAAGAATTTTTGAACAAAAAATATTGATTCGGGGGATAGCTACTTCGTAGTCTTTGAGAACGAAATGAGAACAGCTTCTCTTCCGGGAGAAGCTTTTTATTGAGTCACACCACAAAAGAATTTCCAGGAATTGAAACGGTCTACATTTATGGGTCGCACGGTAGCGGCAATAGCAGCTTTCTGCATGGGCACCCGAGCGTCCGCTTCCCCGAGGACAGCGGACAAACCAGTTTCGGAAAATAACGCCAGCAACTTCTTTCGCAGACCGTCGCGAACTGTTACCCGATCGGAGAAGGGTTTCCGGATAGATTCTCCTGGAGAGTTACGGTAGCGTTAGATGGCGAATATCTTCCCTTCATGGATCAACCGGGCACCGCTCCGGGTCGCTGGCTGCGTCTTACTGGTCGTCGGTGCGGTTGTCGCTGCGATTACCTACTACGCGACGCCCAAGTGGACCCGGGTAGGTTATGCTCCGGTTCAGCCGGTAGCTTTTAGCCACGACCTTCATGTGACCCAGCTGGGGATGGACTGTCGTTATTGCCACACGTTCGTTGATCGCTCAGAGCACTCGAACGTTCCCGGGACGAACACCTGTATGTCGTGCCACAGTATGGTCGCTACTGACGCCCCTGCGTTGGAACCCGTTCGGAACAGTTGGGCGAATGACGAATCCATTCCATGGGTAAGAGTTCACAAGGCGCCCGATTACGTGTATTTCAACCATGCGGTTCACGTGAATCGTGGAATCAGCTGTGTGGAGTGTCATGGTGAGGTGAACGAGATGGAAGTAGTTTACCATGCGAAGTCTCTTTCGATGGCGTTCTGTCTCGAGTGTCACCGCGAGCCGGAGAAGTATATCCGCCCGGTTGATAAGGTTTACGATCTGGCATGGAAGCCGGAGTCGGAGGAAGCGCAGCTAGCGATGGGTGAAGAGCTGGTGCAGCATTGGAAAGTCAACCCGCCGGAGTCTTGTTCCGGATGCCACCGATGAGCGAAGAAATGAAGAAGGATTTCGCCGGCTTCAACGGCAAGAGCGGTTCACGTTACTGGAAGAGCCTGGACGACTTGGCGGATACACCAGCATTCCGCGAGTGGGCACAGAGGGAGTTCCCGCAGGGCGCTTCGGAACTGAATGGGGTGAACCGTCGTCACTTCCTAAAAATTATGGCGGCCTCTTTTGGTTTGGCTGGAGTGGGTCTCACAGGTTGTCGTCGGCCGGTTCATGAAATTTTACCCTATGTTCGGCAGCCCGAAAACATCATTCCCGGAGTCCCGCAGTATTACACCTCATCCTCTCCAGGGCCTTGGGAAAATACTCCGCTGATTGTTGAGACGCACCAAGTGCGTCCAACGAAGATCGAAGGCAACCCGAGCTACATTCCAAGTGCGGGTGCGACCGACGGCTTCACTCAGGCGAGTGTGCTTGATCTTTATGATCCGGCGCGGGCGAAGAGAAACAGCAAAGGAGGGCGGACCATGGACCGCGCGGCGGTGCAGGATTTGCTTGCACAGTATTCCGCGGAACTTTCAGAAACTGGAGGAGAAGGCTTCGCAGTGCTTGCCAACAAAAGTACTTCTCCGAGCCGACGAGCGCTTGTTGCTGATATCAAGGAGAAGTTCCCTCAGATTGTTTGGGCTGAGTATGAGCCACTCGATTACTCGGCGGCAGAATCTGCAGCCAATGTCTATTGGGGCGAGCATTTACGGGTGAGAAATGACTTCTCTCAGGCCAAGCGGGTGCTTTCGGTGGGCAGTGATTTCCTCGGAAAGAACCCTGACTCTTCCGCCTCCACCTTCTCCTTCAGCAAGGCACGTCGTGTTGAAGATCCTAAGGAAGCCTACGGGATGAACCGGCTCTATGTCGTAGAAGGAGATTTCTCGTGCACTGGAGCTATGGCAGATCACCGGCTCCGGCTCGAAGAGGCTCGGAATGAATCATTCCTAATCGCACTGGCGAAGGAGTTGCTGAGCCATGGACTTACCGCGGACCCAACAATTTCCGAATATGTAAATGGCCTCACGGTCGACGAGGATCTTCCTCTGGACTGGGTTGCTGCTTGTGCGAAAGATCTGGCAGACCATAAGGGCTCTGCGCTGGTTGCTGTGGCACCTTATGCAGATGCTCCAACCCAGTGGCTCGGCTTCTTCGTGAATGACTTACTAGATTCTCCGGGTAAAACACAGCGCTTCCTCAAGATTCCGGAACCCACTGCGGCCTCGATTGGTGACCTGGCGGAGGAACTGCGCGAAGGTAAGATCAAGAAGTTGTTCATTTTCGGTGGAAACCCGGTTTACGATGCTCCAGCAAATCTCGATTGGCCGCTTCTTCAGCAAATGGCGGGCGAAGTCGTCCGATTCGGGTATTGGAATGACGAAACTTCAGCGTCGGCCGGAACTCACTTGTTGTTGCCCCACTACTTGGAGTCCTGGGGAGATGGGGAGACTGCAGACGGGACATTGGTCCCGGTCCAACCCATGATCCAGCCACTCATGGAGTCGGTAGGAGAGTTGGAGGCGCTCGCAAGGCTCTGCGGCAATGAGATGGTCGACTCTTACGAGATTGCTCAGGCGACCTACACGAAAGTCTCTGGTGGAAATCTCGCGGGCTACCGGACCTTCCTCGCGACCGGTGTTTTGCCGGAGAGTGGGTTTGATGAGGTCGACCCCACCGTTCGGGGAGCTGAGGTCGTCAGTGCCTTTCAGGCAAATCCAACACCTGCGGTCGGGGTCCCTTCGGCGAAGAATCTCAACGTTTTGTTCCGGCCAAGCTGCCATACGCTTGACGGCCGCTACGCCAACAATGGTTGGTTGATGGAATGTCCGGACACCATGACCAAGTTGACATGGGACAACGCGATTTTGATCAGTCCTCGTCTTGCCAAGGAACTCCAGGAAACTTCAGGAGAACAGATTTTTGCAGATTCGACCGTCATGAATGACATTGGTCAGCTCCAGCGAAATACCTCCACGTTTAAACGAGGGAAAGAACAGGCGCAGGTGGCAAATCTTACGGTGAACGGAGTGACTCTCACTGGTCCTATTCACGTCCTTCCCGGCCTCTCCAACTACACGGTAGTGCTTCCCTGCGGCTTTGGGAGGGAGATTACCGGACCGGTTGGCCAAGGTGCTGGGTTTAGCACCTACCCTGCGATGATGACCGAGTCCCGGTGGTCGGCGACTGGAGCCACCATTCAACTGACCGACGAGGTTTACGAACTCGCCAACACCCAGGAACACTGGTCAATGGAAGGCAGGGCGATTATTCGTGAGGGAACGAACACCGAATACGCTAAAAAACCGGACTTCGTTAGTAAGATGGGGATGGAGTCACACTCGCCTCCCATTTACGGGGCCGACAAGAACATGCCTCTTGCGGAAAAGGCGACACAGATTCCGAAAGGTGGATCTGCCTACAAGACTCCAGAGTTTACTGCACCACAGCAATGGGGGATGGCGATCGACCTCAACCTCTGCACGGGCTGCAACGCGTGCATCATTGCCTGCCAGAGCGAAAACAACATCCCAATCGTTGGTAAGGACCAGGTCCTTCGCGGTCGTGAGATGCACTGGATGCGGTTGGATCGCTATTTCGCTTCGCAGGAGGAGGACGACACGGGGATACCCGAGGACGTTCAAGTGACTTTCCAGGGAATGTCCTGTGTCCACTGCGAGCTGGCGCCTTGCGAAACGGTTTGCCCAGTCAATGCGACAGTTCACGACGAGCAAGGCCTCAACGTGATGGCCTACAATCGTTGCGTGGGCACTCGCTACTGCGCGAACAACTGCCCATATAAGGTGCGCCGCTTCAACTTTTTCGATTGGAACAAACGTTCGATCGATCATTTCTATGAAGGACCTCTGGGTCCATCAGGCCCGCCTGAGACGATCCAATTGCAGAAGAATCCTGACGTAACGGTTCGGATGCGCGGGGTCATGGAAAAGTGCACTTATTGCGTGCAACGAATCGAAGCCGCGAAGATCAACCAGAAGGTGAAAGCGAAGAACTCGGACGATATCCTTGTCCCCGATGGAACGATCAAGACCGCCTGCCAACAGGTATGTCCTGCACAGGCCGTTTACTTTGGCGACATATCCGATCCGACCACCGAAGTGTATCGACAGAAGCAATCGGATCGGGATTATGCAGTTTTCGGTTACTTGAATGTTCGTCCCCGCACGACTTATCTGGCGAAGTTGCGGAATCCGAATCCCGATATGCCGGAGAAATACCGTTACGACCATCCATTTGGGCGGGCTGATTACGAAGAACGTTACGGTCACGGTGGCGATCATCACGACGAGCATGGCCATGATTCCCACGGCAAAGATGGGCACGACGATCACGTCCATCACGGGGAGCACGATCACACGAACGAGCAGGGAGAATCACACGGGCTTCCGGGCGAAAAGGAAAGTGCAGCCGCTCACTAGGAAAGGGGGAGAGTGAATTTAACGAGATGTCTACCGTAGCCGAAGCCACCCACGACGCAGCGAGCCCTGCCATTTTGGAGGAGGTCAAACCGATTGACCTGCCTCGCCGTCCACTGGTCCTCAATGACCGCAGCTACAACTGGGTCACTGAGAAGGTTTGCGGGATTGTAGAGGGACCGACACCGACCTGGTGGTGGGTTTCTTTTGCGATCGCTGGAGGCATGGCGAGTTTCACGTTGATGGGTCTTGTCTATCTCGTGGCTGCAGGGGTAGGGGTCTGGGGTCTTGCCAATCCGGTCAATTGGGGATGGGCGATTGTTAATTTTGTCTTCTGGATTGGCATCGGTCACGCCGGAACGCTGATTTCGGCGGTTCTTTGCCTTCTCAAGCAACGATGGCGGACGTCCATCAATCGAACGGCGGAGGCGATGACCATCTTTGCGGTGGTTTGTGCGGGAATTTTTCCGCTCTTTCACGTAGGCCGGGTCTGGTTTGCCTGGTGGCTTTTCCCGTTGCCGAACTCCAACTGGATTTGGCCGAATTTCAGATCGCCGCTGGAGTGGGATGTCTTCGCGGTGTCGACCTACGGGACGGTTTCCGTGCTCTTCTGGTATATGGGGATGATTCCCGATCTGGGCACGCTCCGGGATCGGGCTAAATCAGCGTGGCGGAAATTTTTCTATGGAGCCCTCGCGATGGGCTGGCGGAATTCCAGCCGTCACTGGCACAACTACGAAATGGCCTATCTGTTGCTGGCGGGTCTTTCCACACCGTTGGTGCTTTCGGTGCACACGATCGTTTCGTTCGACTTTGCTGCTTCAATTCTTCCCGGTTGGCACACTACGATCTTCCCACCATACTTTGTTGCAGGGGCAATTTTCTCGGGGTTTGGGATGGTGCTCACTCTCATCCTTCCACTGCGGGCGATCTTCGGCCTTCACGATTTGGTGAACCAGTATCACATCGATGCGATGTGTAAGATCACTTTAGCGACCGGAAGCATGGTTGGCTATGCGTACGCAATGGAGTTCTTCATCGCGTGGTATGGCGCGAACCCCTACGAGGGATTTGCCTTCATCAATCGGGCCTTTGGGCAGTATGCTTGGGCCTACTGGATCATGATCTCCTGCAACGTGATTTGCCCGCAGCTCTTTTGGTTCAAGCGAATTCGCAAGAACATTGCCCTTGTTTGGATCATTTCGATTTTTGTGAACGTGGGCATGTGGTTTGAGCGATTTGTGATCACAGTCTCTTCGCTCGCCAACGACTTCCTGCCAAGCTCATGGGGCTATTACTCGCCGTCGATGGTCGATATCTTTACCTTCTTCGGAACGTTTGGGGTTTTCACAGTGCTTTTCCTCCTGTTCCTGAGATTCTTACCACTGATTGCCTTTTCTGAGGTCAAGGCTCTCAGTTTGCCACAGGCGGATCCTCACAACCATGATCACCCGGAGAACCAGTCGAAAGGAAGG
The DNA here is from genome assembly GCA_038744685.1 of Verrucomicrobiota bacterium. NCBI lineage: Bacteria > Pseudomonadati > Verrucomicrobiota > Verrucomicrobiota bacterium. The sequence continues at coordinate 23,590 of JBCDMB010000027.1, read as the reverse complement.
CACTGATGGCGAAGTCTGATACAGGGGTCTTTGGGATTGCGGCCACCTTCCGGACTGCTCCGGATGTTTACCACGCCTGCGAGAAAGTTCGTGACGCGAACTACACCCGTTGGGACTGCTACAGTCCTTTTCCGATACATGGGATCCATCACGCGATGGGTATGAAGCGCTCCCGTGTGCCGTTTTTTACTCTGTGCGGAGGAGTAACCGGGTTTATGACTGGTTTGGCAATCGTCGCCTACATGAATATTGATTATCCACTGATCGTTGGTGGGAAGCCGTATTTCTCCCCGATTTTTCCGTTTCCGATTTTCTACGAGTTGACGATTCTTCTGGCGGCTTTCGGCACGCTGGGAGGTATGTTCCTGCTGAATCGCCTACCTCGGCATCATCACCCGCTCTTCGACTATGAGCCTTTCCTCAAGACCTCTGACGATACGTTTATGATCGTGATTGAGTCGACGGATCCAACTTTCAATGAAACTGAGGTTCGTTCGGTTTTCGAAAAGGCAGGCGGCGAAGACATAACCGTTGTGGAGGCGAAATCCTAGGATCGATGCGCTACTTTTTCTCCATATACTTCCTGACGATCATCGCGGTCGTTACGATTCTAGGCTTTCGGGGAGACAAGAGTGAAAAGACTCCCTGGATGGTTTTCCCGGACATGGACAACCAGCCGAAATATAAGCCGCAGGCGACGAACAATTATTTTGCGAATCGAATGGACGATCGTCCAGTGGTTGCGGGAACCGTGATTCGTGGCCAAGGCTGGGAGCGAAAGGAAGTCTTCAGCAGTGATTTCCAGACGGACCAGTTCACCACTGCGACAGCCCTTTACGAAGGAAAAAATATCGACGGATCTTGGGCGACGGACATCCCGATAGAGATCAGCAACGCAACCATGGAGTTGGGTAAGCAGAAATACGATATCTTCTGCACGGTCTGTCATGGAGCAGCCGCAGACGGGAAGGGCATCACTTCTAAGTACGGCGTTCTTGCCTCCAATCTTCAGCTACAACTCTACCGCGACATGGCAGGTGGCGAGATTTTCAACACCATTACCCATGGTAAGAACTCGATGTATGCCTACGGGGAGAAGATCACACCCGAAGAGCGTTGGGCGATCGTTCTTTACATCCGGGCACTTCAGCGTTCGCAAAACGCAACCATCGAGGATGTCCCTGTGGATAAGAGAGGAGAACTTGGGCTGTGAGTGAGACGTCCGCAAAAGCCTTTTCCGGATCAATTGCCAAGGTAGGTGGCAAAATGCCCTTACCAAAATTGTGCCTTATCCTCGGAATTGCAGGTCTTACGATAGCTGCGATAGGAGTGATCATTGGTCTCTTCAATCACGACTCCCGTCCCGTTCTGAGTTGGCTGATCGGGATTTCCTACTGGTCGACAGTACTGATTGGGTCGCTCTTCTTGGTCCTTCTCTTTAATATTTTTGACGCTGGTTGGGCCGTTCTGGCCCGTCGTCAGTTGGAGCATTTGCTGGCTGGCTTTCCCTGGCTGGCGATCATCTTTCTGCCACTGCTGCTAATCTCGTGGTTTTACTACGACCCGGGGATTATCTGGAAATGGCTGAACCCGAATTACCTTTTACCCTCCGGCTACACGGTTGCGACTGATGTCCTCTACACGGCGAAAGAGCCGTTTCTGAATCGGTTTGGCTTCACCGCGCGGGCGTTTTTGTTTTTTGGAGTATTCCTGTTTTTTGCGAAGTCATTGCGGAAGCACTCGTTCGCATTGGATAAAGATGGGGATCCCTCTCATGTGGGAAAGATGCGGGTTCTCTCGGCAGCAGGTATTTTCGCCTGTGGACTTAGTGCAACCTTTGCCTCGATCGACTGGTATATGAGTTTGGAATACCACTGGTTCTCGACGATGTACGGCGTGTGGTTTTTCGCTGGATCCATGAGGGCGGCAATCGCGTTTCTTCTGATTCTCTTGTTTTTCCAGTCAGAAAAAGGAGCGTTGAAGGGGATCCACAAACAGGCTCATAATTACGACTTGGGCTGTATGGCTTTGGCGTTCACGGTCTTCTGGGCCTACATAAGCTTTTCCCAGTATTTCTTGATTTACCAAGCGAACATCCCGGAAGAAACGTTCTGGTATGTGATCCGCCATTTGAACCCAGATGGCACAACAAATTCGTGGTGGTGGGTAGGGCTCTCCTTGATTTTTTTCCACTTCCTTGTTCCGTTCCTCTTTCTTCTTTTCTACCAGACCAAGGTGAAAATTAAGCTGATCCTGTTCATCGCAGGATGGATCCTCACCTTTCACTTGGTTGATCTCTACTTTAACATCCTTCCGGGCAAGAAGGCTCCGGCTGAGAACGTGCTCAATTACAAAATCAGGCAATTTGAAATCAGTTTCTGGGACGTCGCAATGATTGTGGGCGTCGGAGGTATTGTGCTTTGGGCCTACCTGCGCAGTTTACGGGAAAACAGCGCTGTTCCCTTGCGGGATCCCCGTGTAGGCGAGTCGATCCACCATCATGAGTGACACCGAGATAGAGAGTTCATGGAGTAATCGAACAGCTTCAGTGATCGGAGGAATCGGGTTTATCCTGCTGTTTCTTCTCATCCTCTGGCTCGCTTACATTCCTTACCGGCCTGAGCCGATTAGTGAAGTCCTTGCCGAGACCCGAAAGGAGAACCTTCGGGAAATCCAGAATGCGAGTGCAGAGACTACCACTACTTACGGAGTCGTTAATCCCGCTGAGGGAGTCTATCGGATTCCGGTAGAAGAAGCGATGAAGATCACGGTTGAAGAGTATCGGAACTCCGGTCATTCCCAAAAAACCGAAGGAAATGGAGGGCTGGAGTAACCTTCTTATTGTTATCCTCGTTCTCGCGAGCCTTCTTTTTGCCTCGGCAGTCTACGCATTGTTTTGGGCGGCGAAGAACGGTCAGCTGAAGGATTTCGAGGAAAGCGCAAAATCCATTTTTACCGAAGAAGAGCCCGAGGGAGAAAATCTCGATTCGTTTCCGGGGAAGGATAAGAATAGCGAGCCCTAGAAACTGAGCCATAACCGTTAATGTCAACCGCCACTGTTACAGCAGAACCTGAAACCATTGCGCCACCAACCGGCGTCTACGGTTCACGGTCGTATTCCGAGCGAACTGCTCTCAGTGTAATTGACTCCTCGATGATGGTTGGGGGCATTTTTTTCGTGGTGTCCGGAGTGGTTTGGCTTTTGCTCGGATCCGTCTTTGGATTTGTAGCTTCCTTCAAACTACATAACCCCGAATTCCTCTCTGCTTTCCCCGATCTGACGTTTGGCCGGTTGAGGTCGGCCCACTTGAACGCCGTCTCTTACGGTTGGGGCAACAACGCAGTATTTGCAGTGGCCCTTTGGATTATGGCGAGACTATGTCGATCTCCCGTTCGCCATGGAGGGTTGTTGCTTGTCGCCGGAATCCTTTGGAATTTCGGAGTAACCGTGGGGATCTACGGAATCCTCACAGGGAACATGACATCCGTAGAGTGGTTGGAGATTCCAACCTACATTACTCCGGTTCTCGCTCTTTCCTATGCTTTGATTGGAGTGTGGGGAATTTTGGCTTTTCACTATCGAAAGGGCGAGCATGTGTATGTTTCCCAGTGGTATATCCTGGCCGGTCTTTTCTGGTTTCCGTGGCTTTACACAGTTGCGCAGATGCTGATCTTCTTTGCCCCGGCGAGAGGCACTGTCCAATCGATCACCAACTGGTGGTTTGCGCACAATGTTCTGGGGCTTTGGTATACTCCGGTTGGCCTTGCTGCTGCATACTACCTGATTCCCAAGATTCTTGGGAAACCCATCCATAGCTATTACCTCTCGATTCTCGGGTTCTGGTCTTTGGCACTTTTCTACAACTGGGCTGGGGTTCACCACTTAATTGGCGGACCGATTCCGCTCTGGCTTCAGGCAGCGGGAACGGTAGGGAGCTTGGGGATGGTCATACCTGTTGTAGTCGTTGCGGTGAACCACCACCTGACTGTGAGGGGTTGTTTTCGACAGATATGGGACAGTCCCACTCTGAGATTTATCGTGTTTGGGGCGATGTCCTACACATTTGTGAGTCTCCTTGGATCGACCATGGCCGTGCCTGAGGTCAACGAAGTGACCCATTTTTCCCACTTCACGGTGGCACACGCTCACCACGGGGTTTATGCGTTCTTCACCATGATCATGTTTGGGTCCATCTATTTTATGGTTCCCCGATTGATCCAGAAGGAATGGCCATCGGCTGCTTTGATCAAGATTCATTTCTGGGCCTGTAGCCTCGGGATTGGAATCTATGTGGTCGGACTTTCTGTCGGCGGATGGATACAGGGAATGATGATGAACAATCCTGACATTGTGTTCATGGATATCGTGCGTTACATGGTGCCATGGCTCATGTCGCGATCAGTAGCCGGGATTCTCCTCACCATTGGTCACTGCGCTTTTGCGATCAACGTGGTCTGGATCATCGTTGGCCGGCGGGCGGCGGAGCCGAAAGTCTCTCTTGCGCGTAGGCCTGCTGTATGATGGGAGCGATGAACAACCACTGATGAACACTGATGGACACCGATGGGGAGGAGCCGATCTTCAAGGCAGAGTCACAGCAAGTCGTTGGTGCGGCAATGGAGGTCCTCAATCAAGTCGGGCATGGATTCCATGAAAAACCTTATGAAAATGCTCTCGTTATTGAGTTTGAATTACGAGGAATACCTCTCCTGCAGCAGAAGCAGTTTGGAATCTATTACAAGGGGAAGCAAGTTGGGGAGTACATACCTGATCTAGTGGTTTGGGACAAGATAATCGTGGATACAAAAGTAATAGAGAAGATTACTGACAGAGAAATTGGGCAGATGATGAACTACTTAAAAGTGACCGGTTTTCGGCTGGGGTATGTTCTAAATTTCAAGCAACCAAAGCTGGAGTGGAAGAGAATAGTTCGGTGAAGAAATCAGTGTCCATCAGTGTCCATCAGTGGTCTAGATTCGGCTCTCAGCTTGATGATCGTTGGCACCCAAACACTTTCGTTCCACGGATCCGATGAAGAACCTTCCTCTGCTTTTTCTCGGGATTTTCTTCACGCTCGCATTTTCTTGGGCGGGATTGATTCTCACCTCCCAGTATCAATACGGAAGACTCACGCCCACTACTTCCACTTTAGACGCAGAGGGAAACTTCATGACGGGGGAACCTCTTTTCCCGAGAGCGCCTTCGGGCCTGGCAGAGCAGGGAAAGCGGGTATACATCAGCGAGGGATGTATGTATTGTCACTCGCAACAAGTTCGCCCACAGGGTTTTGGCGCCGATTTTGAGAGAGGCTGGGGTCCCCGTCAATCGGTTCCCCGCGACTACATTTTGCAGGAACGGGTTCTCTTGGGGACAATGCGAACGGGACCTGATCTGACCAACGTCGGTGGCAGATCGATTTCCGCTCCTGGTTCGACTTGGCACTACGAGCACCTTTACGACCCTCAAATTACTTCTGAGGGGTCCATTATGCCTCCTTACAATTACTTGTTCGAGGTGAAGAAAATAGACGGGGCACCCTCCCCGAACGCAGTGGATGTACCAGAGACTTCTTCATTTTACCCGGGAGAAGGCTACGAAGTCATACCGACTCTGGAGGCCCATGCGTTGGTGGCTTACCTAAGAAGCTTGAAGATCGATTACGAGCTTCCTGAGGCAAAATTTACTGAGTAGGGAGAATATTGAGATTGGTGGACCGCCGTTCCATCTCGTACTCGACCTTTTCGATTTTGAGTTCAACGTTTTCGATCTCTCGTTCTGCAATACTGCGAAGCGACGACGTCTCGGCTGCTTCTTTTTTCTGTTCGAGCAAAGCGATCTGCCTGTGAAGTTCTGCGAGTCTCTCGGAAAGCTCAGAGTAGCGGGCCTTACCTGCGGTTTCAGCTACTGGCCAATCCTCAAGATTCTCCCTGTCGTCCCTCAGCAGAAGCCGGAGTCTCGTAATCGTGCTCAATTCGTCCGTAGGAAATGTAAAGACTTTGCCGTCCGAGATGCGGGCAAAGCGAACTTCTTCAGAATTGTGGGAGATTACGGAGACACTGATTGTGCGTCCATCTGTTGCCGTCAAAGTCATTTCACGTGAGAACAATCCCTCCCGCTTAGCGACCCAAAGTCCCCCGATAACCACTACTACAAGAACTAGAAAAATCAGTAACGTTTTCATGACTGGATTAACATCACTCCCAGACTTGGATAGAATAAAGGATAGCCAATTACAAGAAAACTAACGTTCTTCCGGATTTTAGGGGTGCAATTAAATCCACTGGGTAAGCTCATTAGTTTTTTCGGGAGGGACCACCTCCGCGTGGTCCGCGCGTTGGAGTGATCGTCCAGCCGAAACGATTGGACGGGACGGAGCCCGTCCCACCCCCTAGTACCCCGCATAAAAATTGGACCTGGGTTTTGGGTTCACGGGAACTTGGAGTTTTCAAAGCAATCCCCATCCGGCGAATCCGCTGAGTATTACTAACGCCCAAGGGGGCATTTTCCAGAATTGGAGTAGGAGGAAGGCAACGAGCGCAAAGGCTGCTGCGCTTGGAGAAATGATGGAGGCTGTCCAGATTGGATCGTAGAAAGCCGCGAGAAGTAGACCGACTACGGCTGCATTGGTTCCCGCAAGAGCTCTCTTCGCACCGCGATTTTGCCGAAGGCTCTCCCAAAATGGTAAAATCCCCGTGACGAGAAGAATTGAAGGAATATAGATCGCAACCAGACAGAAAAGGCCTCCGAACCAGCCGTTTGGTGCCTCCGCTGCAGAGGCCCCAAGAAACGCGGCGAATGTGAAGAGTGGACCGGGCACTGCTTGGGCAGCACCGTAGCCTGCAAGAAAGTCCGTCTGGCTCACCCAACCTGGCTGGACGACGGCCTCCTCGAGAAGTGGGAGGACTACGTGGCCTCCGCCAAAAACGAATGCCCCTGACCTGTAGAATCCATCAAAATACTCAAGCGCTCGGAACTGACTGACTGCGGCTCCGATGGAGAGTCCCACGAGCAAAATGAAAAATGTAAGAAGACAGAGGACGCCTTTTCGTTTGGAAAGAGAGAACCTGGTCTCGCCCGAGCCGGATTTTTCCTGTGTGGACGGAATGAGAATCCAACCTCCTAGCGCCCCTAGACCTATGGTCCCGATTTGCGTCAAAACCGTTGGGAACAGGAGAGCCACGCTTGCGCTCACTAAGGCAAAAGTAACCGTGACTTTCGTTCGACAGAGAGTCGTTCCCATTCCCCAGACGGCCTTTGCCACCACGGCTACTGCGGCGATCTTAAGACCCATAATCCAACCTTGATCTCCTGCGCGACCCCAAGAGTTGAGCCCATAAGCAAAAAGGATCAGGGCAAAGGCAGAAGGAAGAGTGAATCCGCACCAAGCAAGGAACCCCCCCCACCAGCCACGTTGCTGATAGCCGATCGCGTAGCTCACCTGACTACTGGCCGGGCCCGGGAGAAACTGGCATAGGGCGACGAGGTCTGCGTAGGCGTTGTCTTCCAACCATTTTCTGCGGCGCACAAACTCCTCTCGAAAATACCCGAGGTGAGCGACTGGACCACCAAAAGACGTCAAACCCAAGCGCAGGTAGATTAAGAACAAATCAAAAAGAGAGATCGAGTTTCGGCTCATCGTCACGGCTCTTCCTGAAAGTCGGATGAGGAGGATCTCCATGTCTAGCATGTAATTGAATTGTGTCGGAAATTTCTCCTCGTCTAGAAATGTCGTCTGTTCCTTACTTATCACGATGGAAGTCAAAATCCTTCCCCTAGGTCCGGTGCAAACCAACGCGTTTCTTTTGGTGAAGAACGGAGAGGCGATATTGATAGATTCGCCTATGGGTTCCTATGAGGCGGTGACAAATCTGTTGAAAACCAAGGAGATTGCACTGGTGGCTCTATGGCTCACCCATGGACACTGGGACCATACTAGCGATGCGTTCCGGTTCCAGAAAGACGGAGTCCCTCTTGCTGGCCACGTCGAAGACAGGGAGTTGTTCGAGAACCCTTCGATCATGTCTTCGTTCATAATGCCCGGGATACCGCTTGAGCCGGTGAAGATTGATTCGTGGATCGACGAAGGATCTTCACCTATGGATTGGGACGAACCGGTCGAGGTGCGTCATGTTCCCGGTCACTGTCCAGGGAACATTCTCTTCTTTTTTCCGAATCAAGGGGCTTGTTTCAGCGGTGACGCGATTTTTGCCCAAGGTATTGGACGCTATGATTTGCCAGGTGGTGATTTTGCCGTTTTGGAAAAATCGATTCGGGAAAAGATTTACACCCTCCCCGATGAAACGGAAATCTATCCGGGTCACGGACCGGTGACATCGGTGCGGGAGGAGAAGCGGAGAAATCCTTACGTTCGTGGATGAATTTGCCTCGTGATGAATACTGGATGCGCGAGGCGATCAAAGTCGCTCGTGGTGGATGGGGCACGACTCATCCCAACCCAGTAGTTGGGGCGATCTTAGCCGATGGGGACAAATGTCTTTCGACAGGGTATCACGCGAAGGCAGGCGAGCCGCATGCAGAAGTGTATGCTCTTCGCGGGTTTGAGGGTGGGATTCCTGAGAGCGCTACGCTTTACGTAACCTTGGAACCTTGTTCGTCGGTCGGGCGAACAGGCGCTTGCACGGACGCGATTAGAGAAGCGGGAGTGAAAAGGGTGGTGGTAGGAGCCTTGGATAACGATCCGAGACATCAGGGAAGAGGTTTAGACCGGCTGCGAGAGGCTGGCATCGCTGCTTCGGCAGGCGTCTTGGAGGAGGAATGTCGCGATTTGAATCTTCTTTTCCATTTTCGCAATCAAACGGGTCATCCCATGATTGCAGCAAAAGTTGCGACAACCATCGACGGACGAACTGCAGCTTCTTCGGGAGCCTCCCGGTGGATCACTGGGGAAAAGGCCCGTGAAGACGTTCATCGGTGGCGGCGTTATTTTCCAGCGATTGCCGTGGGTGCAGGGACCGTCCTCGCGGACGATCCCGCATTGACCTCGCGAAGGGGAACTTCGGTATTTTGTCCCGCTCGTTTGGTGTTTGATCGGTCTGGGCGACTGGCAGAGAAACCCGATTGCCGCGTGCTGACTGATGAATACCGAGAGCGAACCGCTATCTTTTGTGGGGAGGAAGTGTTTGATGGGCTGCGAACCGTTATCCCCGAGGATGTGAAGGTTGAAGTCCTACCCAACGATCCTGAATTGCGGGATTCGTTGAGACAGTGGCTGGTTCGGCATGAGCTTGACGGCCTGTTTGTGGAGGGAGGTAGTGCCCTTTTTCGCGAGCTGTTTGCCACGCGCACGATCGACTACTTGTTCGCCTATCGAGCGCCTAAATTGTTCTTAGACAATAATGCCAGACCAATTGCCAGTGGCTGGAAGTTGGTGAGTCCAGGCGACGCCATTCAGCTTGAAGATTGTCGCCATGAAACGTTCGACTCAGATCAGCTGATTCGGGGGCGGGTATGCTATCCGGGGGAAAGAGAATCGCTGTGATCGAAGAGCTTGTTTTAGCCTCTGGAAATCCTCACAAAGCCAGCGAAATCGAATCTTGGTTTCAAGGGCGGGGTCATTCGCTTCGGGTTCTTAGTGCGAATGACTTTGGTGGAATGGACGGCTGTAGAGAGACGGCAAAAGACTTTGCTGGAAATGCACGAATCAAAATCGACTTTTTGAAAAAACGAGTGCCACACGGTTCATGGATTCTAGCTGATGATAGTGGCCTGGAGGTCGACGTCCTTGCAGGTCAACCCGGCGTGTATTCCGCCCGTTTTGCAGGGGAGGGAGCGACGGACTCTCAAAACCGGGATTTATTGCTGGAGCGAATGAGGAAGGTGAGGGCGGTTCGCAAGCGCTCAGCTAGGTTTGTCTGCGTGATAGCCTTGGGGCAATGGCGGAAACGGACTCGCTACTTTCGCGGCGAATGCGAAGGCTCAGTCTTGCGGGAAGCAGCTGGTCGCAGTGGCTTTGGATACGATCCAATCTTTGTCCCGAGAGGTTACACCCAGTCTTTCGCGGAGCTAGCCCAAACCAAAAAAAATGGAATCAGTCACCGTGGGCGTGCTCTTGAAGAACTCGAAAAGGCACTGAAACCATGAGAGCGGGAGTGAGCTTTATCAGTATCGATCCCAATGGTAAGGGAGGCGATAAACTATTGTCGGTTGAAAAATTATCTTTCAAAAACGGATGCTCAGAGATAGGATTCCCCGTAGAAAAGGAGGAGTTATTGATAGCTCTAGAACCAGAATGACACCAGTTTGCTCGCAATCAGATTTGTAAATGATGAAAAAGAAGAAAATCGCCGCTGCTGCTCCTGCTACAATCGCCTCTTTACTCGGAGTTTCCGGTGCGGAGGCTGAAATCATTCACATAACCAACAGTTATGACGTCGGTTTTTCCGCAACCAGTGGCGTCTCTTGGGATATTGATCAGGGCGGGGGTGCAGAAGCAGGATGGAGTTTTAGTAATCCGTTTGGAATTTTGGGGTTAAATCCCGCCACCGACGGTTTTTCTGTCTACAACGGTGGGACGAACAATAACTTGGCTAGGCTTACAACCAACGAATTCGTCAGTGACAACGCAAACTTTTCACCTGCGGTAGGGGGCATTCTGAGCGGGGGTATTTTGATTGGCGGAGCAGAGTTTACCAGCGGTGTGAGTGGTTTCATGGGTTTTCAGTTTGACTCGGAGGGCACGCCATTTTTCGGCTGGGCACGAGTTACCTTTTTCGAGGGTGCGTCTCCCGCGGCTGGTGTGACTGTTCACGAATGGGCATATGATAATACGGGTAATGCGATCCAGGTGGGGGCGGTTCCTGAACCTGCGGCGGCAGCCTTGGGTCTGGGTACACTTGCCCTCGGCGCAGCAGGTTTGCGCCGTATGCGCAAGGACCGGTAGGCCGGCTTACGGGTTGGGAAGATAATTCTCGTTACCACGTCGCATGAGCGTCTGGAGGACTTAAGGCATCGCTCGAAAAAGAATTGACCTGAGTCCACTTCGGTCGCTTGTCTCATGGCTTCGCTCGCGCGAAGTGCGGGGGCCGTAGCTCAGTTGGAAGAGCGCTTGCATGGCATGCAAGAGGTCGACGGTTCGATCCCGTTCGGCTCCACCAGCCTTCGCTTGAGCGTAGCGATGGGCGAAGGCTGCCACGCCGAAGCCCGGAGGGCGTAGGCGGGCTTTCGATTTCTCAAGTCGCTAGAGCTACGGCTCGGCAAGCCACTCTGCGGTTTCCTACTCTTTCGGGAAGGCAAAGAAGAACGCTACAGGGTGAAAACTAAAGCAAGACTCCTTGTTTTGCCGGCGAATCGCTTGCGCCTCGTTCCTGTTTTGTTTTCGTATTGGCAGTGAAGTCGGTCGAGATCAATCCCCGCGTAAACCTTTATATTTTCGCCCCTCATCCGGAGTGGGAAGGTGTCATTGGAACAGTCGCGGTTTCTGCGCGCGATTTTCAAAGGGCGGAGAGGATCGCATTGAAAGAAGCGGAGAAACAAGGAGTTCCCGGGCGGTCTTTTTCCATCCTTCTCGAAACGGAAACCGATCAGAGTAACGAGGGATACTGGACAGAGATAGAGAGGTATCGGGACGTGGAGGATACGGAGCGTCTGGTTTTATTTCATTTTGGACAGGTGATTACGGCTGAGAATTTGACTGAGTCAAAAGGGTAGAGAGCGCTGTCCGGACCTCCGGCTCCTCCACTTGAATCGAAGCGCCCGGTAGTCTGATTTTGCATCGGATTTCTGGGGGAGGCCCGAGGGCAGCTTTCACAACTTGATTGGTGCGTTGTTGAATTGCGCTGTAGAACGATTCTACCAAGCTCCTAGTCAATGGTGCTGTTCGTTTACCGTTCCCGAAAATTCAACCGGCTTTACGCTCTAGTCCTGTTCCTTTACGCCGTGTGGTTTACCGTGGGTCTTTTTGTGTTGGGACTTGGTTTGCAGACTCCCTTTGGCCCTTGGGCTGATTTTATCTTCATCGCTTTGGCGGCTCTGGTCCTTCTACTTCACCTTGCCGGTCAATTCCCTACGGTCCCGGTGCTGCTTGTCTTTTTGTGGTTTACGGTCCTTTCGGGCGTAGTGGAAGGAGTCGGTGCAGTGACTGGATTTCCCTTTGGAGACTACTTTTACACAGGAAACTTTGGCCCCATCCTTTTTGGTGTTTTGCCCCTGGCAATTCCGTTGGCCTGGTGGGTCGTGGTATGGCCAATCCACTGTCTCGTCCATTCAGCGTTAGCCGGGCGGGGTTCTATTCTTTGGGTTCCTATTGTCACAGGAGTAATAGCGGTCGTTGCGGATCTAATGATTGAACCGGCAGCAACTCTGGTGCGGAATTATTGGAATTGGGATGGATCCGGAGTCTACTACGGGGTGCCGTGGCAAAACTTTTTGGGCTGGTTTGGGGTTGCTTTCGTCCTTTCTTTTTTCTCACAGGTTTTCTTGAGCCGTGGGCCTTTCAAGAGAGAGGAGCTCCGGGTTCCGCTATGGGTTTTGCTGTCTACGATCGGAACCTTTGTTCTGGTCTCTTTGGTATCTGGGAAGTGGCTCGTCTTGCTCGTCGCAATCGTCTTCTGCGCAATGATTCGTCGCCTGTGGGTGATGACACGACCTTCTGGATCCACACACTAGGTCTCTGAATTCGGTATAAGCTTCAGTTCGATCCGCCGTTAAGCGTAAGGTCGTCCGCAGTTAGGAATTCGCTCTCGGATTCGGTTATAGTGCGAGTGAAGAATATGATCTCGTATTCCGCAGGAGAAAGCGTTGCGTTAGGCACTTCAAGACGAGCTCCTTCGAAAAAACCCCATCCACCCCAATCGGAGAAAATCTCCGAGGGTATTGTCCGATTGGATACTCTCTCGGAAACGCCGAATGAGAATCGACCACTGAGTGGTTCAAAAGCGGCAAGATCAATGCTGGGCTCGAATGCAAATGCAGGGATATAAGCTCTAAAGTTTAGGTTTAGCTGGTCGTCTGTCTCAGAAAAACTACTGAGCAGAATACGATTACCTTGGTAGGTGAGAGACGCATTCTGCTCGACTGGTGTTCTCCCGATCTCTGTTTGGGTGGATAAGCTGATTCGATAGCTGATTCGTATGTCGACCGGGCCAGTGATTTGATCCAGCTCTTTTCGTTCGATCGAGAAAATTCGGGCCGAAACTGCGGGCCGTCTCTCGAAAGACGTGAGCTCTAGCCTCTGGCTTGAGGTGTTGGTCTTCACCTCCACATCGCTGGAATCCGAACTTAAAGAAACCGCTGTTGGAGTCATCCAAACGTCCTGATCGGAAACAATGGGTTCGAAAAAGGCCTTGTAGCTCACGTTCTCTGTCCCGCCGGTGTAGACAGTTCCAGATTTTTCCAAGGCGAGTAGCTTGAGGTCGAACGAGGTGTTTCCATCACTCAAGATGCGTTGTCCCCAAAATGAGTCCTTTGGTTGAAGTAACAATGAAAGAAGGACCAAAGGGATAAGGAGAGCCCACGCCGAAATGAGGCGCCGTTTCATGTAGTAAAACAGTAAGACGCCGAGACCTCCGAGCGTCCATAGGATTGCTTGGATTAGAGCGACTTGATTTCCGGGAATATCTGCTGGAAGAACTGCGAAGTCTTCAAAGTCCAGATTTGCCATCGAAAAGAGAAGCACTGCGAGGAGAACGTAGAATCCTACGATGAGAATTACTGCAAGAAGAAGGTAGCGAGGAAGAGAGCGAGTTTGCGCGGCAAGGAAGACCTGCCACTGCCAAGTAGCGAGACCGATTAAGAGCGCGCCGGCTAAAGCATAACCGATCCTTGAGCTACCTCCGTTCAGGACAAGAGTCACTACTTCCCCAATGGCCCCAATCCCTAACAAGACCAGCAGGAATAAGAGTTTAGCAGCAAGAACGTGCAACCTATTGAAGGGTCTGGCCAACCAATAGGCATCTGGATCCCTCAATGATTCCTCTTGAACAACCATCACGATGACAACAAAGAACAAGATACCGCCCACGAAAGACCCGAGCAATTGGAGGATTCTGTTGATCGCAAGATCCTGAATACCAAAAGCAGTGCCGTTTATGTAGATTTCAATGAGTGCTGCGACGGTGAGCGCGATCAGGGCCCAACTGTATCGCTTAAAGTCCTTCCGAAGTAAGAGAGTAATCGTTTTCATTACAACTGGACTGCCTTTTTCGTGAGAATCTCCCTTAGAGACATTGGGTGAGCCTTGACCGACAGGGCCTCAGGGAAGGCTGAGTTCAGCTCCGATTCCATCGATGCGTCAAACTGATCAGTATGAAACTCTTGAAGACCTTCGAGAGTCTGCGTTGTTTTCACTCTTTCAAGGAATTCCTTTGGAAGAGAGACTTCGCTGTCTCCTTCAATGGTAAGCCTGCGATGACGCCCCAAAAACGGGTCGAGGGCTTCGTTGATTTGTAGCCGGCCGTTAGCAAGAATCGCGATCCTGTTTGCCACTGGTTCAACTTCTTCGACATCGTGAGTGGTGATTACGGTCGCCAGTCCATCGTCCTTTGCCAATCGATTTAGAAGAGAAGCTAGTTGAGCCCTGGTCTCCACATCCAGACCGCTGAACGGTTCGTCAAGCAAGAGGACTTTCGGTCTGCAAGGCAGTGTGCTAGCGACCAAGGCTTTCATCCGCTGGCCACGGGAAAGGTGCTTGATTTTTTGCTGAAGCGGTAGTCCAAAAGCTTCGACCAGTCGGTTGCAAAGGTCGTGGTCCCAACTCGGGTAGAGCTGACTGCAAAAGCCGAGAAAATACTCGACGGTCATCCAAAGGGGGAGCTTTTGACCCTCGGAGACGTAGCAAATCTGCTCAAAGTCTTTTCCATTAAGTTTGGCAGACGGAGTCCCCAGCAAATAAGCCTCTCCTGAACTCGCTTGATAGATACTGAGGAGTAAACGAAAAGTCGTCGATTTGCCGGAACCGTTCGCACCGATAAGAGCCAAGACGTCCCCCGGATTTACATCGAGAGTTAGTTTGTCAACAGCCGTAACTTTTCGGAAGTGCTTCGAAACGTTGTCGATCCGAACTGGCGGTATCGATTTACTCAACTCGCTCTTCATAATTCGGACGCTTGTAGCGAGATGGCCAAAGAGCGATCAAAAAACTATCGACGTTGCGCAGTGGAAGATCCGTTAGAAGAGTGAGAGCCCGTAGATACTCTCGTAGACGATCCAGCCGAGGAAAAGAAGGGCGATCGCTGACAAGACAATTCGTATCACTCGTCTTCTTCGTCTCTGGACACGATCGCGGAATCCCGGGAATTCCTTACCCTCCCGAGTCGAACGGGCAAGGTGCTTACCGAAAGAGATCCTTCGATAGCCTGAGGCTCCTCCAAAAGGACGATACCTTTTGCCTCTCTGGCGACGAAAGTAGCGCCATCGATAGAATCTACGGAGAAAAATCATGTTGAAGCGAACCGTTGCAGGGGCGACTCTACAGGTTTTATTTTAATCGGATCGAGTGAAAATCACGACCAACACAATAACTGCCATGAAAGGGGATCGACCAATTGTGGCGATTACCGCCTACGACTTCCCATCAGCAGTATTTGCGGATGAAGCGGGGATGGATTTGATCCTCGTGGGGGATTCGGTGGGAACCACGGTGCTCGGTTTTCCGACAACTGTGCCTGTCACTTTTAGAATGATGGAACATCATTCAGCTGCGGTTTTACGTGCAGTTCCGGATGCCCTTGTCGTGGTCGACCTCCCTTTTGGCGAGGCTTCTCTCAATCGAGACCATGTGCTGCGAGCTTGCCGTAAGTTGGTCCAAATGGGTGCTGGAGGTGTAAAGCTCGAAGGCGGCCGGGAACGCTACGATCTTCGCACTTTTCTCGTAGACTCGGGGATTCCCGTGATGGGTCATATCGGCCTTTTGCCGCAGAGGATTCAGGTCGAGGGGAAATACCGCCGCTACGGAGGCACGGAAGAGGAAGCGGAGGCTTTGATAGCAGACGCTGAATCGGTGGAGGCCTCGGGATGCTTTGCCTGCATCGGCGAGATGATTGAGAGTTCTTTGGCCGGCGAAATTCGAGGCAACATGGGAATACCTCTTATAGGAATTGGCAGCGGTCCAGATTGTGACGGCCAGATTCTTGTTAGCCACGACTTGTTGGGAATAGGAACCGACAAAGCACCGGGTTTCGTCAAGCTGTACGCGGATATTGGCCATCAAATGACAAGAGCGATGAAGGCCTACCGCGAAGACGTGGTTGAAAATCGATTCCCGGAATGAATATCGCAGTCTTGGGTGCGGGTTCATGGGGAACGGCGCTAGCTCTTCACTTTGACCGCCGTGGTCACACAGTCACCCTTGTTTCGCGTAGGCTTGATCACGCAGCCGACATGGCGACATCCCGCGAAAACAAGGTTTATCTTCCGGGATTTCCTATACCGCCTTCTCTGCAGCTCGGCCACGAAGTGATGCCCGCCCTGATGGAGGCGGATCTAGTGGTCCTAGCCTGTCCGGCGAAGGGCCTTAGATCCTTGTGTGAGAAGATTGCCCAGTCGCGCAGTAGTTCTTGGGGGATTTCCGCAGTCGTAGCCGTTTGTAAGGGCCTCGATCCAGAAACTCTCGAGCTGCCCTTTGAGGTGATGAGGGAAGTCTTGCCATGGTATCCTGCGGGAATTTTGAGTGGCCCCACCCACGCGGGTGGATTGGCGCAGAGATTACCACTTGCAGCGGTTCTTGCGTTTTCAGAAATCAGTGACTGGGTGAGGGACCTGCAGGTAGCCTTTAGCGACGACTGTTTTCGACTCTATCTTTCGGAGGATCCGACAGGAGTGTCGCTCGGTGGGAGCCTTAAAAACATCTTCGCGATTGCAAGTGGCTGTGCTGACGGTCTTGGGCTGGGCGACAACGCTAAAGCTGCCCTGCTAACCCGAAGTCATGCGGAAATGGTGGAAATCGGTGTGGCTCTAGGGGGAAACCGCGATACCTTCAGTGGTCTTAGTGGCTTGGGCGATTTGGTTGCGACCAGTTACGGAGAGTGGAGTCGAAATCGAACCTTTGGAGAGATGATTTCAAGTGGAGGGTTGGTGAGTGACTTATTGAAAGATCGATCGACCGTGGTAGAAGGTGCTCTCGCAGTGAAGCTGTACCAAGAACGCTGTCGCAAGATCGGATTGTCTACTCCGATTTTGGATGAGGTGTATTCGTTGGTCTACGAGGCGAAAAATCCCGGAACGGCTCTTCAGGATTTGATGGCTCGAAGACTCAAATCTGAGTAATACCAAATTTGGTATGATTCCGGCCTTGTCATCGAAACTCGGATCGCTGAACCTCTCGCCTTGGTTCGCCGGAATAGCTCAGTTGGTAGAGCAACTCATTCGTAATGAGTAGGTCGTCGGTTCGAATCCGATTTCCGGCTCCAAGGCCTTGGGAAATTCTGATTCTCGTCTACGGAACAAGCCGAACGAGGCGACTCGGACCGTTCATGACTAAGTAGAGGGCTCCATCTGGACCTGAGGCGACATCGCGAATACGCCCCTCATCCTTGAGAATGATCTCGGACTCGACGACCTCCCCATCCTCGATAACCAGTCGATGCAATTCATTTGATCTAAGTCCTCCCGCGAAAAGGTTGTATTTCCAATTCGGAAACGAAGAGCCTTCGTAGAAGTCCATTCCGCAAACTGCTATCGAGGGCGTCCAGTAGTGTCTAGGTTGCTCCATACCCGGTGCTCTCTGGCGGTCGCTTATTGGCGTACCATTGTAATTGATACCGTAAGTAATCTCCGGCCAGCCATAATTTTTGCCTCGCTCAATCACATTGATCTCATCTCCGCCCCGAGGGCCATGCTCGGACTCCCAGAGTTCTCCGGTCAGAGGGTGCAGATCGAGGCCCTGCGGATTGCGGACTCCATAGGCCCAGATAGATGGTAGAGCTTTGCGATCCCCGGAAAAGGGGTTGTCTTTCGGGATGCGACCGTCGTCATAAACGCGGTGAATTTTGCCGTTTGGCTTGGAAAGGTCCTGGGCATCGTTCATCCTCCCGCGGTCGCCGATTCCAAAGAACAGATAGCCATCGGTGAAGACGATTCTCGTTCCCCAGTGTTGCTTCGAAGTTAGGTAGTGCTCTTGTTGCGCTTGAAAGATCACCTCTTGGTCGACCCAGCGGTCATCTTCAATTCTTCCGCGGACGACGCGAGTCATCCCGGCAGCTTCGGATTCGTGCGAATAGGCCAAATAGATCCAACCGTTCGTATCGTATTCCGGGTGAAAAGCGACCTCCATCATGCCTGCCTGGCCACCAGTGCGCACCGGGGGAACATTCCGAATCGTTCCGACTACGCGATCATTTTCAAACCGACTCAGATCGCCTTCGCGATGAGTAATCAAACCACCGCTTTTTCCTGGGAAAAAATCAATTCCCCACGGAGTTCCACTTAGTTTGAACACTTCCTCAACAGCAAAGTCATGGCTTCCTTTCCCTTCCTCAATATGTTGTTGAGCCAAGATTTTCGGCTCGAGTGGTGCATCGATACCGTTCTTTCGAATATGAGCAATGTAGTGAGCGATGCTCAATATTTGGTTGTCAGTGAGCATTGCTTCGAAAGATGGCATTCCTACTTCCAGATTTCCCTCTTTTACATATTCCAAGAATCCGATTGTCCTCCCGACTTGCTTGAACGGATCGTTGACCAGCGACCCTCCGAGACCTCCTTCATGTTTCGCCCCATGACAGCCGACACACCACTGCGTGTAGAGCTCGCGACCCTGAGGGATATCATTGAAAGATTCCGAACCGAAGAGGCTGGCTAAAGCTAGAGGTGAAAGAGCTAGGTACCACAGCCTTCGGGTTACCATTCGGTGTGGTTTTCTCGGGAGGACCATTAGGGGTGTGATTAGAGGGGACAGTCGTTGAATCGAGAGGTTTCAAGGGGTTGGTTCTTTGTAGGATTGCGAACGCCACCCATTGGTCAGCTGGAAGACGCCCGGGCCCAAAGTAAAAACTACAAAACATCGAGGAGTAATGTCAGAATACTGTGATTCGCCTTACCGGAATTGTAAAAGCGATTTTTGAGTGAGCGAGTAACTTCGTTTCAAGCGAAGCGGGAGTCTCTAATCCAAGAAATCCTCCGCTCATCTGAAAATTGTTATCGGTTGGATTTTCTAGGGGTCCTAGATTCTTGCAAACAAACTCCTGAGAGGAGAGTATCGTCGCCGTCGATGACAGTCTTAAACGCCCGTTCGCTTTTTTTGTCTCTGATAAGTCTTGGCTTGTTCGTTAATCCCGCGGAGTCGGAGGAGACGCCCGTGTCAGTCGCCGTTCCTACATTTAGCGCAGAGTCAGCGAGTAGTGCTTACACGGGGACGGTTGCGGCGCGGCGACAGACTTTGTTGTCTCCCCGTTTGCCGGGTCTCGTCCAAGAGGCCGATTTCGAAGTGGGCGATCACTTTGAGGAAGGGCAGACCATCGTTCAGCTCGATACGACTCTCGCGGAAATGGACCTAGGTCTTCGTAAAGCATCGTTGGCGGAGGCAAAGTCCGAAATGGAGGAAGCGAAGAGACTTTTTGATGAAGCTGTCGATTTAGGAGACACAGGACTTCCGCGTTCGGTAAGGCTCACCCGCCAGAACGAGTATGAGACGGCGAAGATCCGGGTGGAGCGGGCGGCGGCTGAGCTTGCGGTGGGAGAAGAGCGGATTCGGCGCCATGCTGTGGTCGCCCCGTTTCCGGGTAAAATCGCTGATAAGCGGACTGAATTGGGAGAGTGGGTGGAGACCGGTTCTCCAGTGGCGTACTTTGTCGGGGACAACCTTCGTCTCGAAGTCCGGGTTCCTCAGGAAAAAATCAATGAGGCTCTTTCGACCGAATCTGTTCTTGTGACTGTTCAGGGTCTTCCTGATGTAGCAATAGAAGGCCGCGTTGATGCACTGGGTCCGGTGGTCGATCCGGGAACCCGCACATTTCTCGTTCGAATCGCCATTGAGAATCCTCCTGAGATCCTAAAGCCGGGTATGTCTGCAGTTGCGGTTTTCCGTCCTCAAACTAGTGAGAAGACTCTCGTGATTCCTCGCGATGCGATCATCCGGGACGAAAGAGGAGAGGCGTCCGTCTGGACTTTGACCGAAGTTGACGGAGGTTTGGAGGCGCGCTCGCGTGCGGTCCAACTGGGGTCCTCGCTCGGCAAGAACGCGGTTGTTCTCGACGGGCTTTCTGCAGCGGATAGGGTGGTGGTCCGGGGAAACGAGTCGCTGCGTGAGGGTCAGATGGTTCGAATTGTTGAATCCGGAAATCCAGCTACACGGACCACAGAATAGGTCATGTTCGATTGGTGTATCAAACACGGCGTCCAAGTCGCCGTTTTCACCCTCCTTATTTGTGTCCTTGGAATAGCAGCGGCTTTTCGCATCCCGGTCCAGATGATCCCGGATCTGGAGGTAAGGACGATTACGATTATCACCTCGTGGCGCGGTGCGACTCCGCAGGATGTTGAAAAGGAGATCCTCATTCAGCAGGAAGACTACCTTCGATCAGTAACCGGGGTGAGCCGGATGGTCTCCACGGCAACTTTCGGAAGGGCGTCGATCGAGATCGAGTTTCCATCGTCCGTCGACGTCAACGATGCGCTTATCCGGGTGATTAACGCACTCAGCCAGGTTCCGTCGTATCCGGAGAACGTGGATGAACCGAGAGTCGTTGCTTCTTCGTTTTCGGACAATGCGTTCATGTTCTACGGTGTTTACGATACTTCGGGAACGAGGAGTCCTGAGGACATTCTTCAATTAAGGGACTTTGTGGAGAACCGCGTCCGCCCGAGGATGGAGCGGGTGCCCGGTGTCTCGCAGGTAGATGTCAGGGGTGCTCCACAGCGCCAGATTCAAATCCAAGTCGATCTTCCTCGGCTGGCTGCAGCGGGTCTTACCTTGTCAGATGTTCGTTCTGCTTTGAGAGATCGAAATGCCGATATCTCCGCGGGCGATATCGATGAGGGGAAGCGGCGTTACTTGGTTCGAACCATCGGTCGACTCGATGATCCTCTGGATCTACCGGAGGTTGTGCTACGCCGAGATGGCGATGCGGTTACAACGCTTGGTGAGGTTGCGACGGTGGAGCTGGGACTTTACGAGCCGGTTCGTCGCGCGTATCTCGATGGGCGATTGGCGATCCAGCTCTTCGTCTACCGAGAGGTCGGATCGAATGTAATCGATATCAAGAATGCCATGGCCGAGACGGTTTCTGAGATCAATCGGCAGATCCTTGCGCCTCTAGATCTCGAGCTTTTGAAGACGTCCGACGATGTTCGCTACGTCGAGGCATCGATTGCAAACGTTTGGCGAAATTTGGCCATAGGTGCAATCGCTGCGACCCTCGTCCTCTTTTGCTTTCTGCGCTCATTTCCCGCGACCGCAATCTGTGTGGCAGGAATCCCGGCCTGCACCATTGCAGGATTCATAGGACTTATTGTTTTCGGCCGGACGATCAACGTGATCTCGCTAGCGGGTATCGCCTTTGCGATCGGCATGACTTTGGACAACGCGATCGTCGTATTGGAATCGATTGAGAAGCAGAGAAGGGCAGGTCGTAAAGCAATGGAATCTGCGTTATTTGGCGTGAGGGAAGTCTGGTCTTCGGTGCTTGCCTCAACGATGACCACCGTGATCGTGTTTGCGCCGGTTTGGTTGATTGATGAGGAGGCAGGCGAGCTGTTCTCAGACATCGCTATAGCGATCTCGGCTGCGATCATTGCTTCGATGTTGGTGGCGATTTCGGTCATCCCAACGGCGAGCGTTCATTTGAAGTCGATTGGGACCGGAGGCAGAGGCTCAACGGGTATATCGGGGTTGTTTTCTGGACTGGTGGGGAGATTGAGCGGGTCTCGCTCCTGGGCTTTGTCCGGTGTTGGCTTGGTCGTATTGACCAGTGGAGCGATCATTTACTTTCTCACCCCTCCTGCTGAATACCTGCCGGAGGGTGAGGAGGCGAAAATTTTTACCAGGGTGAGCGCGCCTCCGGGCTACAATCTTTCAACGATGGATGAAATTGTGCAGGAGCTTC
This sequence comes from Verrucomicrobiota bacterium, assembly GCA_038744685.1. NCBI lineage: Bacteria > Pseudomonadati > Verrucomicrobiota > Verrucomicrobiota bacterium. Next base: position 1,594 of record JBCDMB010000027.1, on the reverse strand, counting down.
TCGCAGAGTTTTCTCCCTACTTTGCGTCCAATGTTGGCCCGGACGCTGTTGATGATCAGGAAATCCCGATCATTGATTGGATTCTTGTGAACGCTAGTGCGGAATCGATCTTTATGGTCGCGGAGACCGTCAATCCGAGACGGGTGGATCAACTGGGTGTGGCACTAGAGGATTTCATCTCGAACTACCCGGGACTAAGAAGCTTCACCTCGCGTGGCTCGATCATCAGTAGTAACGATGGAGGTTCGCGGAGTGTAAACCTGGATATTTCGGGACCGGAGTTGACGGATATCTACGAAGTGGCAGGCGCAGCCTTTCGGAAAGCAGAAGAGATTTTTGATAATCCTTCGCTGAATTCTGATCCGAGCGCGCTAACTCTCCAGCAGCCAATGGTCGAGGTTCATCCGAATTGGGACTACCTCGCGGAATTGGGTTTTACGAATGAGTCGTTTGGGTTCTCGGTGGCTGCTTTGACAGATGGTGCCTACGTGGACGAATTCCTCCTCGATGGCGACCGAGTAGACGTCTTCGTTTCGGGTGAAGGGAGGGAGGCCGAGTCCCTCGACGAATTGCGTGGCATGCCGCTCTTTGCTCCGGTCGGTGGAGTCACGACGGTAGGTGCGGTGGCAGATATTTTGGAGCGGGCCGACACTTCGGCCATTCGTCGCTTAAATGGAGATCGTGCCGTCACGATTAACGTCATTCCCCCCAGAAATGTCCCTCTTGAAATTGCAGTGGAGATGGTTCAGCGGGATCTTGTAGAGGCTCTTCGTGATGCAGGTGAAATACCGGACGACGTCTCAATCGATGTGACCGGAGCGGGAGATCAGTTGCAAAAGACTCGGGAGTCTCTCACGGGCAATTTTGCGATCGCGCTCGTTCTTTCCTACCTGCTGCTGACAGCGGTCTTTTCGCACTGGGGGTTTCCTCTTCTGATTCTAACGACGGTTCCGATTGGGATTGCCGGAGGAATTGGAGGTCTCTGGTTGCTGAATGTTGCGGGCTCGGTTCTTCCCTTTTTTGGCCTCGCACCGATTCAGCAGTCTTTTGACATGATTACTATGCTTGGGTTTTTGATCCTGCTTGGGACAGTGGTGAACAATCCGATACTCATCGTTAGTCGGACAATGGATGGCTTGCGGGCAGGTGCAGAGGTCTCGGCGGCGATCAAGGAGGCGACGCTCTTGCGACTTCGCCCGATCTTGATGTCCACCACGACAACAGTCGTCGGAATTTTGCCGCTGGTATTATTCCCCGGGGAAGGGACTGAGCTGTATCGGGGTGTAGGGGCAATTGTCTTGTTTGGTTTGTTATTCTCGACTGCAGTCACCTTGGTGTTCCTGCCTTCCTTATTGAATTTGGTTCTGTCCCTCGTGTATCGGGTGAAGGGGCGAAGCGTGGGACAGGTCAGTTAGGCTTTGTCCAGATCAAGAATCCGAGCCTTCAATGGACTATAGTGCGATTTCAATCGATGTTAAAAACGCTTGGTTGCTGTTTTCGTTAACTTCGGAAGTAAGGAGCGGGGGGGGGGGGGACCCGCCCCCCGCTATATCTGAGGGCGAAGGATCAGTGCCACCAGAGCACCCCCGAGAGT
>JBCDMB010000026.1 GCA_038744685.1 Verrucomicrobiota bacterium | reverse complement strand
GTCTCGAAATCGTTTTCTCTCAGGTAGTCGAGTAGTTCGAGCATGGGCTGGTAAACCATTTCGGTAAACAAAAGCCCGGTTTCAGGATTTCTCGCCGTTTGAATCCACTCTCGTGCGATTTCTTCGAATTCACTGGTCGTCATGCCCATGTGGCTGGCTACAACGATTTCCACGATGCCATCCTCTCCTGAGGAGGCAAGGCCTTGGAGATCGCCGCGAAGAACCGAGGCATATGGTTCCTGTGTTCGCCACTCCGGATGATCGGGAGCCATGGCTTTGATTCGATCGAGTGCAAAATAAACTTGAGGGTAGACCGGCTTTTCCGCCCATAGGTTGCCGTCGTTGTCGAATACCGCAATCCGGTCTTCAACTGGGACGAAAAGTTCTGAGTTCTCGTCTGTAACGCTATCAACAAAAGTGATAATCGCCTCTTTGGTTTCGCCGTTATTCCAAGAAGGAAGTGGATCAGAGAATACGCCGCCGGATAACCAAATCAGGGGCAACAGAAGTTTGATAGGGTTCATAGCTTTCCTGGGGTCAATGAAGAGGTGTTCGAGCGAGCCGCGACGGACTGTCATAGAGGCTCTGTGAAATGGCGTCGGACTTAGGGATTTCCAACGGGTTTCTCGAGCATCTCCATGACCTGCTCCAGGTTGAAGCTTGCAGCTTTTTGCCTGGGGGGGAACTCTTTGAAGGTTTCAATAAACTGAGCGACGTATACCTGAGCGGGTACAAGGAGGTACGCACGGTCGAGCAACCAGTCGTAGTAGGTGTTCGAAGTAATTTCCGCGCGCTCGTATGGGTCACGGCGCAAGTTAAAAATCAAAGGAACGCGGAGCGGTGTGAAGGGCTCCATCCATGTTCGGAATGTTCCGTCCGTTTTCTGCTCCATGAAAATCAACTTCCACGGACCATAACGAAGGGCAGTCATATCACCGTCGTCCGAGAAGTAAAATATATCTTTTCGAGGACTCTCTACTCCTTGCGGGTCTTTGAGATGATCCAGGATGTTGTAGCCATCCAAGTGAACCTTGTAGTTGCGACCCAGTTCTGGAGAGGTGTATCCCCCTTTCAATTGTTCCTTGATGCTTGGATCTCCGGCAATCGCTGCGAAGGTCGGCAGCCAATCCATGTGATGGACGATTCCGTTGGACACAGACCCGGGCTCAATAGTGCCGGGAAAACGCACCATGGAAGGAACTCTCCATCCACCTTCCCAATTGGTGTTTTTCTCACCGCGAAACGGAGTGGCCGCTGCGTCCGGCCAAGTATTGTAGTGCGGGCCGTTGTCGGTGGAGTAGAAGACAAGGGTGTTGTCGGCGATACCAAGCTCATCGATCTTGTCGAGGATCTCACCAACGTGCATGTCGTGTTCGATCATGCCCATCGTGTATTCATCTGCGTAAGGATACCTTTCCTTGATCGCGGCCATTTTCTCTTCACTGACATGGGTGCGAAAGTGCATCCGGGTGCCGTTCCACCAAAGGAAAAACGGTGCATCGGTGGACGCTTTGCGTTCCATAAAATCAAGGGCTGCAGCAACGGTTTCATCATCGATGGTTTCCATCCTCTCCTTGGTGAGGGCACCGGTATCCTCGATAGAGCCGTTTGCCGAAGATTTGATGACACCTCGTGGACCGTAGGCCTCCAAGAAGGTCCTGCCATCCCTGAGAATAAAGTCGCCCGGGTAATCTTCGTTCTCCGGCTCTTCTTCCGCATTGAGGTGGTAGAGGTTTCCGAGAAATTCGTCGAAGCCGTGGTTGGTCGGAAGATGCTCGTCACGATCCCCCAAATGGTTTTTACCGAATTGTCCGGTTGCGTAGCCGAGGTCCTTCAGGATTACCGCAATCGTTGGGTCCTCGGCCATCATTCCTTCTTTCGCGCCCGGAAGACCCACCTTTGAAAGGCCGGTCCTAAAAACACTTTGGCCGGTGATGAAAGAAGAACGGCCAGCAGTGCAAGACTGCTCGCCATAATAGTCAGTGAAGATAATCCCTTCCTTTGCGATCCGGTCAATGTTGGGAGTGTGGTAGCCCATCAAGCCTTTGGTATAGGCGCTGATGTTCGACTGACCAATATCATCTCCCCAGATGACGACGATATTTGGCTTATCTTGCCCGGAGAGCGTAAAGAGCATTCCAGAAGCGAGGAGGGTAATTAGAGGACACAGTCTTTTCATTTGGGTGGGGTTTGGGTGAATCAAGAGAGTACCAAGGTGGCGAGAAAAGCCTACTTTGGAAGGATTTGCAAGTGAGGCGGATGAACTCGAGGGTGATTGGAGTCGCGATCAAGACTGAAAATTTGCCTCGAGCGGCTTCGGGCGGAGGGATTTCGAGAACACGGGTTCCACGAAAAAGTGCAAACGGTTTTTCTTCTTTCACGTCTCTGCCAACTCACCCACGATTGCGCTGTGTCCAGGCTTGCCAGGAAACTTGCCATTCGCCTTGGGAAAGAGGAGCAGGCCAACACCGATCCTTGGTTTTGGGGCTATCTGTTTCAAGGGGCGGTTATTCTTGGGATGATGCCAATTCTTATCCCGATCCTTGTTGCGCGAAATGGGTCTCCTTCTGCTGTCGGTCTGGTCGTGGGTGCATTTTATTTTGGGCAGGTGTTCTCGCCACTGGTAGGGAAGATTGCCGATAAGACGCAATGGTTTGCGGGGTTTTTTCTCGGAGGCTTTGTTCTGATTGCAGCTGGATCAGCTGGATTCGTCTTTGTGGATTCGACTCGTCTCTGGGTGATGTGTGCGCTTCTGCTAGGAATTGGTGCCGGTATGACAAATACCACTGCATTTAGCTACATCGTTGAATTTCGCCCTCACGATGAGTGGGATAGGCATCTGGGATGGCTTCAGACGTTTTATGGAACCGGGCAAGCTATGGGTTTATTACTAGCAGCACTTCTTCAGTCCTTTACTGCTTTCGGAATGGTGCTTTGCGCAATCCTCATGATTCCAGGACTCCTTCTTGCGCGAGTGGGTTTGCCTGCAGTTGGGAAAGGCAAAAACAAGGGTGAAGTGAGACGGGAACAGAAGGTTCATCATCGCAAACCGACCATGGGTCCTGCTATCTCGCCAGCGTGTGTTGTTCGCCACTACGAGCACTTTTCCTTGGACGGCTTCTTCGGTGGCCTGAGTAAGCTTTTCAGCAAGTACGTCTTGTGGATCACCAGCTGGTTCTTTCTAATGATAGGGTTCTGGATGATCATGAATTTTCTCCCGCTCATGATGAAATCCAACTACGGGATTACTGCTGCACAATCATCCCTTTGTTATGGAATCGCGGCCACTATCGGGATTTTTCTTTACGCTCCGTCTGGTTCTTGGTCAGAGAAAATCGGGAGTTCCCGGGTCGTCCTGGTAGGAGCAATTGGTCTCATCATCTCCAACGTTTCACTGGTCCTGCTCATCCCGGCGCCATCGGTCCTGCAGATGATACTCGTGCCCCTTTCCTTTGGGATTTTACCGATTGCCTGGTCGCCATTGATCGTGGGTGGCTCCGCTCTTGCTGGCGAATTGGCCGAGTTCTCCCAGGGGGCTGCCATGGGGATCTTTAACGCGGCTATGGCTGTCGCTAGCGTGGGAGCAGCGGTCGTCGGTGGATTCATTGCACAGGAATACAGTTACGGTATGGTGACCACGGTGGCATCCGTGGCGGCGGTCGCGGGAACAGTTTTACTGGTTCCGTTGCTGGGAAAATCCGCGCGATCGGATATCGAACGTTGAACGTCAAACTCTAAACGTCCAACTTTGAACAAAAGTCATCTTCCTTCGACGTTTTGTGTTGGAAGTTAAAAGTTTAGCGTTCGCTGTCTTGTTCCCTACTGTTTGGTGCTTTCGTCGATGTTGATCGGTGGCGACCACCCTTCCGGCTCACGAACTCGGTCGACGAGAGCTTGGACTTTTTTCGACGGTGCCGGGAAAAGAGGTGTCAGGGCCACGGTAACCACGAGATTAACCACCATGCCGAAAGTTCCCACGCCTTGAGGATCAATACCTTGGGCGCTTAGCCCAAGGGTCCACTTATCCATTCCGAAAAAGACGACTCCAACTACGTAGTACGCAGTCACTCCGATTCCAGCGACCATTCCGCATAGAGCGGGTATCGTCCCGACCCGCTTCCAAAAGATGCCGAGCACGATGACGGGAAAAAAGCTCGCTGCGGCAAAGCCGAATGCGAACGCAACCACCTGGCCCACAAATCCGGGAGGGTAGATCCCGAACAGTCCCGCAACAACCACTGCAAGTCCAATAGTGCCCCGCCCGACTAAAAGTCTTTGTTTTTCCGAAGCAGAAGGATTGAGAATCTTGTAATACAGGTCGTGGGCTACACTGGAAGAAATGACGAGTAGTAGGCCACTGGCCGTTGACAGTGCAGCCGCAAGACCACCCGCAGCTACAAAAGCAATGATCCAATTGGATAACTCTGCCATTTCAGGAGTCGCAAGAACGATGATGTCCCGATCCGGGCCACTGAGCCCTTCCTCGGTCAGCAGTGTTCTCGCGTCGGTTCCGCGCTCTCCCTTGGACTCGATCCATTGCTGGTGGTTCCGGCTAATTCTGGCTAGCTCCGGACCTGAAATGGAACCAGCCCGGAAAATTTCATTTCTATCTCCAGCGCTGTAGCGAACGGCATCATCTCCGTCATCAAACCACAGGATAAGGCCCGTTTTCTCCCAGCTTTCAAACCAGTCCGGAAGCTGTTCCTCCTTCGCACTGTTGAGGGAATCGAGCATGAAGTATCGTGCAAATCCAGCGATTGCAGGTGCCGTCAGGTAGAGGAATGCGATAAACAGAAGTGCCCAAAAGCCACTCCAGCGAGCAGCTTTTGGACTTTTGACCGTGTAGAATCGGACGATTACGTGAGGCAGGCCGGCGGTTCCAACCATCAGAGCGAGCGCCACGAAAAAGACGTTTACCTTGTCCCATTTTCCGACGAAAGGTTCGGTATAAGGCCCAAACCCAAATTCCTCCTGAATCCCATCCAAACGGGCGAGAAGACTGACGGTTGTTTCTTTGATCTCAGACCCGAGTCCAATTTGAGGGATGCCGGTGTCCGTCAGCTTAATGGAAATCGCAATTGCGGGGACGAGAAAGGCAGTGATGAGGACCCAGTACTGCGCTACCTGAGTCCAGGTGATTCCCTTCATCCCGCCCAGCGTTGCGTAAACAAAAACGATGACCATACCGACGACGACTCCGACGTTGACGTCGACCTCAAGAAATCGGGAAAAGACAACGCCGACACCACGCATCTGACCCGCCACGTACGTAAAGCTGATGAAAAGAGCGCAGATCACGGCGACTATCCGAACCAGTTTCGAATCGTAGCGGTCGCCCATGAAATCCGGCACGGTGAAATGGCCGAACTTGCGAAGGTAAGGAGCGAGAAGAAGGGCCAGAAGCACAAAACCACCAGTCCACCCCATCAGGTACACGCCACCAGCATAACCCATGGTCGAGACAAGGCCTGCCATCGAGATGAATGAGGCAGCACTCATCCAGTCCGCTGCTGTAGCCATTCCATTAGCGGCTGCAGGAACCCCACGTCCGGCAACGTAGAAACCCTTGGTATCGCGGACTCGACTCCACCATGCGATTCCGAGGTAGAGCGCAAAAGTGAGCCCCACGAAAAGATAGGTCCAGCCCTGAACTGTCATGAGGGAGTGTCTTTACCAGACGTCCTGCTCTTTTGATGGGCTTTGTCTAATTGGTTCATCGCCAATGCATAGATCAGAATCAGGAGAACGAAGACTATAATGCTTCCTTGCTGAGCAAACCAGAAGCCGAGTGGATATCCGGTCATGGGAAGGTAGTATTGGTTGAGGGAGTCGGCGAAAAGTATTCCGCAGCCGAGACTCACGCCCGCCCAGATCAGTAGAAGAACCAGCATCAAGCCGAGGTTTTTCCGCCAGTAGCTCTTTAAGATTCGCGAATCTCTCTCAGAATCTGATGTGGAAGGGGTATTTGGTTCCGAAATCATGGGGTGGTCTGGAGGCTCGGAACGGCTTTACCGGTCATTCAGAAGGGATATTTGATCGGGTTTTGAATGTCACGGTTTATTAAACCGCGCCGCATAGAAAGCATTATCGCAAAAATCGAAGTCGAAATCGGTATCGCTATCGAAAGCGCTCGAGACCCGATTTCGATTCCCGAGTTTGTTCTCTTTAAGTAGCGAATTGGCAATAAAGAGGTGTATTCTTGGAAAACAATTGGTTTTACGCTCGGGTTCTCGTTTCATCGCTTATCGAGAGAAGGTAGATTCCCATTTGCGTTCCTTAAAGCGATTTGCACCGTATAAGGGGTCATGACGGTTCAAAAATCTGTTAGGTATTCGTTGATTCTGGCTACAATTGGTCTTTTTGCAGGCACAGCTATTTGGGTTGGTGCTGATGAAAACGGAGAACGAAGCGACGAAGCGAGAGAGTTACCGACACTCCTTGTAGACGAGAATCCAGTCAGCGAGTTGGCTAACGGCCAGCCTGTGAGCTATGCCGACGTTCTCGAACAGGCTACACCGTCCGTGGTGGGAGTGGTAACGACAGAGGTAGTCTCTGGACGACGGGGGCTGTCTCAAGAGGACTACATGAGGCGCTTGTTTGGTTTGCCGCCTGCGCAAGAACCTGATGATGGCGACGATCAGGACGAGAGGCGTCAAGCCGTTGGGATGGGTTCCGGAGTCATTGTATCCTCCGACGGATACGTTATCACCAACAACCACGTAGTCAGAGTGGGTCGATCTGATGAGCTGGCGGATGAGATTATCGTCCAGTTGATCGACGGAAGGGAGTTTACCGCTGAGCTTGTTGGAAGCGACGAGCGAACAGATGTCGCGGTGCTAAAAATAGATGTCGACGAGGAGCTTCCCGCACTGACAATTGCCGACAGCGACTTGTTGAGGGTGGGTGATGTTTGTTTTGCTATCGGCAATCCCTTGCGGGTTGGCCTGACAGTGACTCAGGGACTGGTGTCTGCACTTGGCCGCACAAACATCGGCATTCTCGGTTTTCAAGGCTATGAAGATTTTATCCAGACCGATGCTGCGATCAACATGGGCAATTCTGGTGGGGCGCTGGTGGATGCAAACGGGCGGTTGATTGGAATCAACACGGCAATCATTTCCAGAACCGGCGGGAATATCGGAATCGGTTTGGCGATACCTTCCAGCCTTGTCCGTTATGTGATGGAAAGTCTAATCGAGCAAGGAGAGGTGCCACGCGGTTTCTTGGGGGTTGTTCCGGGAGACCTGACACCAGAGCTGGCTGAGGCTTGGGGCCTTTCCTCTACGAAAGGGGCACTTGTTCGTCAAGTTGAGCCTGAAGGTGCAGCAAAAGCCGCTGGCATCGAACATCGCGACATCATTACCGAAGTAGACGGACGCTTCATCGACTCTGGCGCAGAGCTACGGATTGCGATCGCGCAAACTCCTCCTGGAGAAACCGTGAGTCTCAAGATCATTCGTGATGGAAATGAAATTACAAAAGAGGTAACCCTCGGCTCTCTGGGAGAGCGAATGGCATCGACTCCTCGACAGGGCGAGGAAGGTAGTGCAATTGAATATCTTGTATTAGAAGAGTTAACCGATGAACTCAGGTCTGAGTATTCAATCCCGTCTTCGGTAGAAGGGGTTCTCATCGCCCGGATTGAGCGTGTGACTCCACGGAACCAAGACTTTGAAGAAGGGATGGTTATCGTGGAGATTAACAGAGACAAGGTGACCTCTTTGAGCGAAGTTGCTGACAGCCTTCGAGAGGGGATCAATTCCCTTTATGTTTGGAGTAGGGAGACTTCTTACGACTACCTCACTTACGAGAAGTAGAAGAGGCCGGTAGGAGGCGGGTCAACGAGTTGAGAAGACACTGGCCAATGCCCGGTGAGCTCCTGGAAGGAGCGACCTCAGGACGGACTGTTGTCCCACCCCCCTTCAATGAGGAGGAAGTTGACAATTCCACTCCAGGGATTTCCTCAGAAGCTGTAGGGAGGCCTCTTCAATCAAATGGTAGGCGGACTGTTTTTCGAAGAGCTCTAGGCGGACTCCTTGTGGTTGGTTTTGGGGTTTTGTTTTTTTTCCTCGCACTGGAATTTGTCCAAACAATCAACTTACTTCTTACATGGCCTGCTTGGGTGGGCTGGCCGGTGCTTGGGGTGCTTTTCGCACTAGTGATCTATGCAGTTTACCGGCTGCTTAGGATCCTATGGTCTATTCGACGGATGCCGATTATCGATAGGTTAGAGCCGGGAGAATTGAATCAGTTGTCAGGCGGGAGAAAGGAGGCGATCAGGGATCAGCTATTGAAGCAGTTAGACTATCTGCGGAATCAGGGTCTACCGGAGGGTGTCGACATAGAACACCTCCTCGACCGGCTGGAAAGTGAGGCAAGGTCTCATCCAGCGGGCGAGTGGCTCAATGATTACAACCGATTGGTTCTAGGACCTTTGGGAATAGAGGCGCGCAGAAAAGTAAGGCAGATTGCACTGACTGCTGGGGCGAGTGCAGCTCTTTCCCCCTGGCGAATTTTGGATGCAATAGTGGCGTTCAACGGTGCGATCCAGTCGGCTCACGAAGTTCTGAAGATCCACGGAATCAGACCGGATCAATCGGTCGCAGTTGCTTTTGCATTCGACACCTTTCTAAGCACGTTCCTTGCAGTGGTCGTAGAAGACGTTAGTTCCGACCTTGTCGATAGTCTTACCGCACAGGTTTCGGCTGAAACTGGAGCAGCCGCCACGAAAGCACTCGCTCCGAAGATTGCTGAGGGACTCACAACGGCCGTTTTTGTTAGGAGATTGGGGAACCGTATGGTTCGGCGGCTTCATCCATTTCCGAACTAGAGAGCGGTTGCATCCTAAGACTGGCTCCACTCAAGTGGGTGGAGAAGAGATGGGATTTTGTCGTTTGGTAGAGTCGCGGCTTTATTAGGCTCCCGGGAAGAGTTTGTCCTCTTGCGCAGGTGGTGAAGTTGTCCGTTTTTCCATTCTAAAAAATTCTCATCAATCCTCTAGGTTGGATCGACAGCCTAACGTAGGGTAAGCCGTATCCTGAACTGGAAGGCGTAAATACGGGCTTTTCGAGACGTTGCTAATCTGACATTTTCAAAGACATGAAGATTTTACGGCCTCTTATTCTACTGTTCCCTGTAGTTTTCGTTTCCTGCGCAAATGACCGACAGGATGGCGAGGGAGCAGAAAGCCCCACAGTGGAGAGTGCAGCTGCAGCTGTCCAATCAGCCGGAGATACAGCTTCGGATTGGACCAGAGACGCGGGCTATTGGATGATTGATACTTGGGATTCGATCGAGGAGTCGACAGTTGAAAATACTGCGAAAGTGAAGGCGTCTCTCGAGAATGCGTCGGCCCTGATGAAAGACCAAATAGATGCTGCTCAATCGAAAGCTGCTGAGCTGACCGGAAAGGCAAAAGCGAAAATGGACGAGGGTATCGAAGGTCTGAAAAAGGCCCGTGATGAAATTGTCGATGCAAGCCAGCGTGTTTCCAATGCCACTGCCGCGCAATGGCCTGAGGTGAAGAAGGAGATCGCCGAAGCATGGACCCAGGCAGGCCAATCTTTAAAAGAAATCTGGAGTGCGGCAGACGATAGTCCTTCGAATACCGGAGACTAGCGCGACCGAGTGTTTCTCGCCCTAGCTTGCCTTAGCTTCTGTATTCTTAACTGCCTCTGCAAGAACCTGTCGCAGCGCGAGAAGGTTCTCGTTATCGATTTGTTCGTTAGGCTTGATGCTTTCGATATAGAAAGTGTCGTTCGCAACACCGTTTTCGGTAGCTATTCTCGCGAAGGTAATGTCGAAGTCATGCTCGGTAATGATCTTGGATATTTGGTAGAGCAGTCCAACGGAATCGGTAGCATGGACCTCGATGATGGTTCTTTTCAGCGAAAGCTCATGGTACACATTAACAACAGGTTCAAAGCGCACTGGTAGATGAGTGGCTGGTTTCGGCATGAAACCCGAACGGCTTTTTCGAGCCTCGACTTCGATGAGTTCCATTAGGTCTTTGCCATCGACCAATGCCGATCGGACGTGATCTTCAAACTTCTTTTCAAGCTCATCTCCACCGACGGGTTCGCCCTTCGTGCCGACAACATAAAAAGTGTCGATAGCAATGTGGTCCGTCCGGGTAATTGCTTTTGTGCTGAGGATGTTTAGCCCGCACACACTGAGAGCGCCAGCGAGTTTGTAAAAGAGGCCAGCGCGGTCCCACGTGACGACGTTTACTACGGTGAGGCCCAACTCCATGTTCTTCTTCCAGTCAATTACCGGAGCCAACGCTCCGACGGATTCAGCTGACTGGATTTGAGTAAGCAGCTTATGCACCATCCTGAGGTGCAACTCGACTTCTCCAATAGTATTGTGGGCGAAGTATCGATCCGGAAGCAGATTGAAGTGTGCGTCCAGCTCGTCTTTCGAAAGCTCGGAAGCTATCGGCCGCGAATAAAGGTCTTCTTCTACCATCGAACGGAGCCTTTGTTCTTCCAACTCCGGATCCCTCTCCTCAGTAAAGATGGCGAGGGTTCTAAGGTAGAGCATCGAGTGAAGAGACTGTTTGTAGCTGTTCCAGAGGCCTTCAGCGGTGCCTCGAGCGTCGCAGTAGGTGTGCACGTAAAGGTAGCAGAGGTGAGACTCCTCTTCCATGAGACCTGCGAATGACTGAATCGTGACGGGGTCATCGAGGTCAAACTTCTGCCAGAATCGTGCCATTTCCAGATGGTTCTCGATTATAAACAAAATTTGACGTTGGAGGCTTCTTGGGACACCCATCCGGCCAAGAATCGGACCTGCCAATTCTGCTCCTCGGCGGTCGTGCCCGCGGATGCCGTCAGCCTTTCCAATATCATGGAGTAAAAGGATCAGATAGAGCAGCGTTGGAGTTTCTGTTTTTCGGATTGCCTTAAGATAGTAGTTGAATGGCTCCTCTGATTTCTGAAACACCTCGTCGAGGTGGCGGATGGTGTTTAGAGTGTGGATATCAGCAGTGTAGCGATGAAAAAACTCGTGTTGAACCAAGCAGGTAAGGCGGCCGAATTCCGGAATGAGGCGGCCCAGGACCCCCAACTGATGCATTTTCAGCAGAGTCGGGTAAACTCTGCCTGCTTCTCTGAGAATGGATTGGAAACACTTTCTGAGAGATTCCGGCCAGTGGTTTCCGGTAATCAATAGATTCACTTTGTCCTCAATCAGCTCCTCCAGATCAGGGTGTAGGGTAGCACCTCTTTCTTGGGCGATCCGAAACACTTTGACCAATCGAATAGAATCTTGATCGAAGACGTTTTTTGATTCGTAGAATAGGGTGTCCTCTTTGAGTAGAAAACCGTCGATCCTCTCTGCACGGATATACTTACGCGAAGCAATAACATCCTTCAGGCGGAATCGATCAGACCGAATCGGGAGTTTCCGCCTTAGAATTCTATCTTCGACGAGGGATGCTGTTCGAAGTATGTTTTTTGCGTGGGCATAGTAGTCTTTCATGAACGCTTCGACTCGTTCAAATATATCGGTTTGCGGATAGCCAAGGCGCTCAGCAACGGTTGGCTGCCTCTCGAGGGTGAGCACATCGGTTGCGCGTTTCGCTAAAAAGTGGAGGTCTATTCTCACACGGAGAAGAAAGCTGTAGGATTCGCGGAATGCAGATGCTCTTTCCTCTGAAAGGATACCGTTTCTGAGCAGTGTCCGAAGATCTCCGCCATCGAATTTGATGCGGCTCATCCAAAGCGCGTTTTGGTAGTCACGAAGGCCACCGACACCGTTCTTGATATCCGGTTCCTGCATGTAGATAGAATCGCCCGACTTCTTCCTTCTCTCCCTTTGAACACGGATTTGAGAGTCGATGTACTCCAGTGGAGCCTTATGGTGGTAGGTTGGTCGAAATTTTTTTAGAAACTGCCGATAAGGATCAGGATTCCCGCAGATAAAGCGGCACTCAAGCAGCGCATTCTTTGATTTTGGTTCTGCGGCCGCTTCTTCGAGCACTTGTTTGACGTTCCTACTGGAGTGCCCTACGGTAAATCCGAGGTCCCAGAGCGGGTAGAGCATTTCCTCTGTAAAGAGTTTCTCGAACTCGCTGAGGTTTGGGGCCTCCGCTTTGCTAGGATATAAAATAAGAATATCGACGTCGCTGTACGGGCACATTTCACCTCGTCCATACCCACCAAGGGCGAGTAGAGAAACTCGATTTGTCCAACCGCTAATGGAATGAGAGACCACAACCTCAGCCGCCTTAAAAATCATTTCCATGAGCACATCGTAGATGATAGCGTTTGCTCGGGCGACCCGGAGACCAGAGTCCCCTTTACGATGGTAACGTTCCACCATGCACTGCTCTAGGCGGAAAAAATTGCGGTATGCTTCGGTGCGAACCGCTCTCTCAGGAATGTCGTCCCCTAAAAAGTTGATCCGTGACTCGGCATGCGCCCTTACCCGGCGATAGAGAGGATCTTCCAGAGTAACCATGTTTCCATCAATTAGAGGCGAGTGCCTTGTAAAAGGTCAACCCAGCTTCCGTGGTAGGGATGCAGGTTTGAGAGTTAGGCGTCGAGAGCGGTTTGGATGGAGGGTCCTCCAGGGGATTACTTCATTTCGAGGTAATCGAACTTGAAATAACAGCGCCAGTCGCTCCCTTTTCCCCAAAAACGTATGCTGGTGTCGATAAAGTCCCGTTCTTTATCTTTAGGCATTGGCATGATGCCAGATGAACGAAAAGGAAGTGTTGAACGGGTAAGATTCGGACGGGATCGAGGGTTGTCTCGGATCCGCTGCATGGCTTTGGTGTAGGCGTTTGCAAGTGCCTGTCGGGGGTCGCGGCCATAACCGACTACCATCTCACCGACCTTATTGGTGTCTGGCGGTTGATAAACCCGGTGCTGAATCGTTAGAACACAGTAGTCCTCACCGTCAGCCTTGGAGAGGCCGACGTTTTTCACTTTGAAAACGCCCTCCCGCGCGATTTCCCAGGCACGGATCATTGCGGCCCGCTCCGCTGCTTCTGGGCTGCCACCAAATGCGAGTACTTGCTCAGTCAGGGTAAAATTCGGAGCAAACTCTTCGATCTTTTGCTCAATAGTCTCATTCTGCGCGGAGAGGGCTACACCAACCACATGCAAAAATGCCAGAGCCGAAAGCAGTTTGAGGTTCATCGAAGGAAACCGTAGTGCTCCAGTTCGGAGAATCCAACAAAAACTTCCGGAACCGTCTCTTGGTTGCTTTCGAGGATAACCGAAGTTTGTGATTTTCTGAGATTTGTGCGATGTGCAGAGAGTGTATTTGCAGGGAATCTCATGCCAGACTCCGGAAGCTCGCTTCTCCCAAGCGGACTGTTGGGAAATTTTGCAGGCCAGCGAACAGTTCAAACCTCTAAAAGACCGGTCTAAGCGGCTTTTGGAGAAAGTTCTTACCGGCGACAACGGAATAGGAACACGCCATTTCGCGATGCCTCAAGTAGAGAGGCTGTTTGACCTGGATGCCGAGGAATTGAATCGGGGATTCGAGAGAGAGGCTCCCCGCTTGGCAACAACCGCTCTGGATTCGGCATTGAGACGGTCTTATGTGAAGCCGCAAGACGTCGACGCTTTGCTCATCTGCACTTGCACGGGTTACCTGTGTCCGGGCGTTTCCAGCTACGTGGCAGAAGAAATGGGGATGCGCTCGGATGTCTTTCTTTCTGATGTGGTTGGACTGGGATGCGGCGCTGCGATACCGCTATTGAGGCAGGCACATGCACTAGCCAAGACCGATCCGGAACTGACGATAGCTTGCGTGGCTGTCGAAATTTGCTCGGCTGCATTTTACCTGGATGATGATCCCGGGGTTTTGATTAGTCTTTGCTTGTTTGGCGATGGGGCAGCAGCGTCGGTATGGAAGGGGTCTCCTTCAGGTTTAAACGGAGAGGCGGTCCACTGCAGCCATTTTGACACTCTTCACGTTCCGGAGGACCGTGATCTCTTACGGTTCGAAAATGCGGAAGGCAAACTTCGGAATCGCTTGCATCGATCAGTTCCAGAAAAGGCTGCGACCGCAGTGAAGACACTCTTCGATAGTAGGATGAACGACAATGTCGATATTCTCTCTCATGCGGGTGGGCGCGATGTCCTAGACGAGGTGGAGAAAGCCTTGGGATCTCCCGATTTAAGTCATTCCCGATCGATTCTCGCGGAATTTGGAAACATGAGTAGTCCCTCCGTGTTGTTTGCGCTCGAACGTTTCCTAGAGAATACAAAGAGCGGGCCGCTCAATGCGTGGGCTACGTCTTTCGGTGCTGGCTTTGCCTGCCATTCCTGTGAATTTACCCGAAGGTGAGACTTTCATCGGTGGCAGAAAGAAGCCAGATATTCGACGTTGCCATCCGTCCCGGGAAGTTTTGATTCCACTTTTTGGAGTATTTGGCATCCTTCGAGGTGATCAACTGCAAATCCGACGACCTCGCTAAGCACCCGCTCGCGTATCCCGGGATCTCGAATGATTCCCTTTCCCGCATCCGCTTCGCTGCGTGTAGCCTCAAATTGCGGTTTTACGAGGGCAATCAAGAGCCCCTCCGTATCCAACCGGGGCCAGACAGAAGGTAGGACCTTGCGAAGCGAGATAAAGGAGAGGTCCATAACGATCCAGTCGTATGTTGGGTAGGGAAGTCTGGTATCCGGAAGCTTTGCTGCATGCAGTCGTTCAAAATTGGATACTCGCGAGTCACTCCTAATTTTCTGGTGGAGCTGGGCCCGGCCTACGTCCACGCAGGTGGAGTGAACGGCTCCCCGCTGGAGAAGGCAGTCGGTGAAACCTCCAGTTGAAGCACCTACGTCGAGTACCGTCTTGCCGGATGGATCGTAGCCAAATTCGTCAAGAAACCCGGCGAGTTTCTCACCAGCGCGACTGACGAAACGGGGAGGCGTCTCGACTTCCAATTCTGCATCCATTGGAATCTCCTTCCCGGGTTTATCCAGAATGGTCGTGCCGCTCCGAACTTTGCCGGCAAGGATGAGCCCTCTGGCCTGGTTGCGGCTCTCGCAATATCCACGGGTCAGCAGCAATTGATCAAGGCGGACTCTGGAAGAAGAGGGCATGGATGCGGACGAGTGTTTTCTAGCTTCTAGGAGTCAGCATTGGGAAAGATCGTTTGAATAGCGAGAAGTTGATTCATCCTTCGATATGCGGGCAGAGATTTTCGTTCCTAGGACTGTTTGTGAGGCCTCAGGTATACGGATGCACCCCGATAGTGGTTTACAGTTACAGTGAACGCTCTTTGGCGTCCTCGATTCAGAGGCTTACTGATCCGGCAGGAGTGCTTCCCAATCTACTCCCAATACATTTCTCAAACGAACGAGTGTCGTGACCTTGGTATTGTAGCGGCCAGACTCGATTCGTTGAAGATTGGTAATATCCATTCCAACTTTTTCGGAAAGCTTTTCCTGCGTTAGTTTTGCCGCTACACGCTCCCGCCTGATGTTTTCCCCCAGCTTGTCGAGAACTTTTTGATCAACACGCACCCTTCATGGATACACCCCCGGGGCGATGATGTTAACGGACTACAGTCCGTAAAATTAACATTGACGCCAAAACCCGTTGACATAATCCTAGTTTGTCAAGGTTCGTTATTAAGAAATTAGCAATAATTATATTTTTAACTATATTTGTAAGTTTATCTAAATTAGCAGGAGAAAATCCGTCGCTCTCCGGAAACCACCATTTGAACGAATCGGAGGCCGACCTGATCGTCGAGCGGAAGATGACCGAGAGAGCTGATAGGGAAGCAGAGAAGCGGTCGACCCTTCTGAACGAAACGCCTTTGTTCGTTTCGACCTACAAGATCTCTCCGGAGAAGTCTGCCCGAATGATCATACGGGAGACAGCAGGTCCACTGGTTCTAGCCCGACCAACACCCTTGAAGCCTGATTTAGTTGAAAACCGGTCTTTGCGGGAAAGCGATCTTTTCCCCTACGAGTTCTTAGATGAACGCCCCTATCGAACTATATCACTCTCGGTTACAGTCTACGACCGAAAGATTTCCGAGATTCTCTATCGCGATGAAACCGGCCGGCAGATTAAGGCCGTCAGCAACATTGATTTCAATTACTTGAGTGGCTTCGCTTCATTTGAGGATGAGGCTGCACATTGGAGTTCCTTGATGATGGTCGGGAACATCGACTCGGAGCAAGAACAGGACTTGAGCGAGCGAGCCAGATTATTTGGAACAACCTACCGACCCAAAACCGGACCCGACCCAAGTCTCTTTTCTTCTACGACTCCAGAATATATCGTGTACGCCAAAAGCGAAGAAGCCGTTCCTGAAGAACTTTTTGAGCAACTGGACGCACTCCATCGATACTATGCTGCAAACGAGGACCGACTCAAAGTTCTCTACCAACGCCGCGAGGCCCTAGCCGCCGCCCATAAGCGTTGGAAAGAAGCAAACCCCCCCGTCGAGAAAGACATAATCATAAACTTCTCTCCAATCCGGTAAGGCAAACCCATGAACAATCGAGTAAACTCTATGCTTCTAGGACTCGTCGCGCCGGCAATTCTAGCGGCGCAATCCTCGGACGACCTGAACGAAGGCCTCGTCCTTGAGCATATTGATCCGGGAGGCACAAAGCCCTACTCTCTCCGTTGGTTCAGTCGTCTTGATCACTATTATTTTATTCAGCAATCGACGGACCTCATGGATTGGAGCTGGTTTCGTTATGCCACCATCGGCGATGACGATGTAGCCGGGATTCAATTCGATACGACCGCTGACCGCCTCTTTTTTCGCCTCAGTTTCACCGACGATACCAACTCGCCCCCTTACATTCTCGATGCGGATCAGGATGGCATCAGTAATGGGGATGAACTGGTTGCAGGACCCCCTTTCGACATCTTCGCCGCTGAGACCGTTGCCGACAGCGAACCAGATGGACTGCCGGACTATTGGGAGCAATACCACTTTGGCGATCTATCCCGCGATGGGAGCGGTGACTATGACGGCGACGGAATCTTGGATAAATACGAGTGGCTAGCCCGGACGGATCCAACAATCGACCAGTCCGCAGACCATGTTTTTATGGTGGACCAATACACCTATGATGATCGCGGTTGGTTGCTGACCCACCAGCTGAAGGATAATCCACGAACCTTGAGCTACGACGCCGAGGGCAATGTAGAGGCCGCGCAATAGTTCCATACAGTTTTACCAAAATCCTATGAAATCCCTCAGAGACTATACTCTCGCAGGACTCTTGCTGTTCCTCTCTCTCAAATTGGTGAACGCCCAAGACTGGGAATTCGAATCCGGTGTCGACTATTCCGATCCAGAGAATCAAATCATCGATGCGATTCAAGTTTCTACATCCGGTCCTGAGGTCTTCACGGCTCTCAGTGTCAGCGTTCCTGCTGTGAGCCTTACGAGTGGCGTGGCGGACCAGATTTTCCCGGAAATCACTGCCCTCGCCAACTCGCTTGGTAACGATCCCGCAAAAATCACCGAGTTCGTTTTTAACTCGATCACCTACGAGCACTACTATGGCAGCAAGCGGGGGGCCCGTCTCACCCTACTTGAAGGAGCAGGCAACGATTACGACCAAGCCTCACTGCTGGTCGCCTTACTGAGAGCAGCGGGATATCCGGCCGGATACGCAACTGAGTGGAACATCGTTAATTACGACAGTTTCAATTCGCTCGAACCCACCGGTTTCTCGTGGCTTAACCTACCTGAAGAAGCTTTACCAGGTGTGCCGTTGGGACCGGTTGCTGAAGCAGAACGAATTGCATGGGATTGGACCGTCGAACACTATAAAGAGACTTTAGTTTTACAGGATTTCTGCCGACCGAAGAGAGCTTTGTCAGCTACGCGTTTGACGCACGCAACCGCCTGATGGGAGTTGGCGGGCTCACCTATCAGTACGATGCGGAAAACAACCGCGTTGCGAAGACCCACGGTATAGGCACGACCTCTTATGTCATCGATCCACACGGCGACGCCCTTCCCCGTGTGCTAATAAGAGAGAAGCCGGATGGTTCGCTCACCTACTACGTTTACGGGATCGGTCTCCTCTACGAAGTAGACGAGATCGATGCCACCGTTACTTATCACTTTGATCAGTCAGGTTCTACCATAGCATTGAGCAACGATTCAGGGGAGATCACTGACCGGATGGAATATTCGCCATTCGGAGCCATTACTTATCGAATGGGAACAACGGATACTCCCTATCTCTATGCGGGTCAGTTTGGGATCGAGCAGGAAACAAACGGACTTCTCTACATGCGCGCACGGTATTATTCACCGGAACTACAGCGTTTTATAAACAGCGATCCCATCCGCTTCGACGGAGGACTCAACTGGTATGCGTATGCGAACAATAGCCCGTTGATGTATGTCGATCCGGATGGGGAGTTGGCAATTATCGGTGCAATAATCGGTGGTTTTGCAGACTTATTTGGGCAGCTCGTAATCGAACGTAGAACCCTAAGTGAAGTGAATATAATTTCAATTGTTGGAAGTGCTGCCCTAGGAGCCACAGGTGCAGGACTTTCGCAGGTAGTTGCCAAAAATATTGCGAGAACATCTTTTAGTGCTGCTGGCAAATTAGGGGCTCGGACACTCGCGAATGCCGGCATTGGCGGAGGCTTGTCGGCAGTAAACACTGGTATTCGTAATCAATTCAGGAGTGAAGCCGACCAGCAGAGCGTTCTGGGAAGTGCAGCATTGGGTTTTACTTTTAGCGGTCTTGGATCTCTCACTGGGGAAGGTGTAACCTCTGTATTCTCAGCATTAACTAAAACCCGAGCAACAGGCTTAGCTAAAAGTTTGATATTATCAGGCCAATTGGAACTCTCCAACTCCTCTTCGTTCCCAACTATAGGCCAGGTGGTAGGCACTGCTGCCAGTAGTCTAGTATCGAGCGGTTCTAATTTTTTCCACTCTCCCGTAAGTGCACAAAGCTACGGATTCAATGGCTTCGAATTTGGCGGTAATTGGGGAAATAGTAATTCGTTTACAGGCAATTCTTTCAAATGAAAATTATTCTTATACGAGAACATCTTAGAATATTCGTTCTGTTTCTTTTAGCCATGCCTGTAGTTGGCCTTACCCTCGGCTTTCTAGCTGGGATTGTGGGAAGTGTCACCTTGAACTATTGTGGAATTATGACTTATCAAGAAGGAAAGCACGTCACGATTTTTATGTCTTTGGCCTTTTTTTTAATAACTTTTATCGGGGCTATTCCAATATACCTAACCCACTTCCGAGCATTACTGAGATTTAAAGAACTTCCTCCAGAGGAACAGAGCCGTATGCTAAATGGTCTAAACACAAGGAGATCAGGAACAGATCAAGACCTGTAAGCACGTCACTTCTCGACTTTAATGATTGCATCACGAAGACAGAAAGACAGACAGAAAGACGTCACGTCTTAAAGACAGACAGAAAGACGTCACGTCTTGACTATTTACGAAATTCCAATCCGAACCCTGCAACTCCAACACCGATCCGAATCGCCCGTTTCTGCCGAGAGCCGCCTCCGAACCCTCGGCTTTTCTGGATGTGTGGGGTTGGCCTGCTCTTTCGTAAGCTCGATGCGTAGTACCGTCGGAGCAATCTACTCGATAGCGTTTCTGGTTTTGTTTTCAAGGCGTTGCTGGAAGTAATCTTGCCTCGATAGATCGATGAAGATTATGTCGAGGCGTTCTTTCCACCTAATGCGCTAGTTAAGAAATAATGCTTACGAGGATTATGATTCCATGGAAAGAATCCGAACATGTCGGTCAGACGCGTTTGTCCGAATATTTGGTTGAGCGTGGATTTAGAAAGATCCAAGGGACCTTGGATGAAGAGGTTTTCCAGCGGGGCAGTTTCTTTGGTAATCTTTTGTCTTTCAATATGAGCAAGGTTAGGACGAGGGTCCGCGTCTATCGAAAAGGAGATTTTTTAGTTGCGAAATATAGCGTCAATTCGTTTGGCCAGTCCTTTTCCGAGGAGGACATGGCATTTCTTGATCTTGAGTGCCAAGAGATCGAATCTGTCGCTCTTGGTAACGAGCGGGTGCCACCTGAGATATGGGAAGACTATGAGGAGTCTGCAAAGGGCAGTTGGCTGAGAGTCTTGAAAATGATTGCGGTTCCGATTGTGATTGTAGCGACTATAAGTGCGATCTCTGGGGCACGTTCTGGCTCTTTTGAGAAAACTCCTCCTCCCGGCACGGATTCATCGGTGCATTCTCTTTCCGACAGGCCAGCGGTTTACCTTGTTCCATTAGACGGATTCCCGGAGCCTTTGGCGCAAGATCTGGCGTCTTGGCTTTCCCAAGACACTGGATTATTTGTAAAAGCAATGCCAGCATCCGCGATGGATTTCGCTTACTACAATCAGTTTCGCGACCAATATGTGGCAGAGTCTTTTCATCATGGTATGGAAGAGGTGTCCGCGATGCTTCCTGAAAGAACCGACCGAACGGCAGTGATTTTTATCACCGATAAAGATATCTACCTAGAATCAGCTAACTTCCGTTTTGTTTTCAGTGCTCATTGGGACGAACGTTTGTCTCTCATAGGAACCGGGAGGTATGGGAGTGTTGATGAGAAAAACCCCCAGAATTCTGAAGTGTTTATGGTGAGAACCCTTAAATTGCTTAAACGTGCGATTGGCTTGCAGTATTTCGAATACGAGAGAGTAAGCGATCCTGACCGCATCATGTTTTCCCCGATAACCGGCATTCCTGCACTTGATCGAATCAATCTTGGTGAATGGTGAGATTCGTCTGGTCGATAACGAAGACCTGCATTGTATTCGTTACATAAACGGCTTAGTGATTCAGCCTGTATGAGAGAATCCTATGAATCGTAAATCTATTTTCCTCCTCCCCACCGTCATTGGGATGGCTTTGTCCCATTCGGGATATCCGGTCTCGATTCAAACCGCATTCAACTACTTGAATGCAGGGATGCCTGATGCATTTGAGATTGGTCAGGAGGTGCTCTTCGAGATTGATTTTAGCGATGAGTCCATCGGAGGCTGGGAAACCGACCCTTCTACTGTTGAGAGCTATGTGACCAGTTTCCAATTTGGGGTTCCGGAAGCTGGCTTTCTATTCGAGAGCTCTAGTGCTCATATAGAGTTTCTCGGGAGTGCAGACTCTTTGATCATCGAATCGAGACCTGAAAGTGAACTAAATTTTGGAGGGCTCGGTTTTCTGGGGGTCGAGATCGAGTTTGACACAGGAGGGTTTGATTCATCATCCGATGCTCTTCGCGGACTTACTCAGGACAGATACATCGGATTTCATTTGGATTTTTACGATCCTTCAGGCGGGCAAGGGCTTTTGGGTAGCGTAACAGTGAGCGGCTCGATTGTAGTAGGCGATTCGGGAAGTCTTTCACAACTAGTCTTGGGGAACTCTGGGGCTCTCGCCATTGACTTCGATCAGCGTCAGATCATCCAGACCGCGCTCGGTTTACTTGCTCCAGGAGGCAACGCTGAGACGACTTTTATCCCAGAGGCAAACACGTTTTCCATGATGGCAGTTGTATCGATCGGTGTTCTCCTGTTTGATCGACGGACGAGAAGCCGCAAAGGATGAACTAAAAAGTTGCTCAGAACTGTCACCTACACAGAGGAAATTGCTTCGTCGTTAAGAGGGTATCTCGACTTCCTTTTCCAGTGTGAATCCTTCCTCCAGTCGCTTTTGGCCGTCGTTGATCAGGCCCTCCGAGTGCAGCAGACTCGCCATCACGATTTGCTCAAGGACCGAATCGTGTCCCATTTTTTCACCTTAATGACCGATAGACCACAGGCTACGCCAGTGAAGATTTCGAGCCAAAGCTTGTAAAACGACGAGTTCGGATGGTTTACGAGGCTGGCGGTTTGTTGGATGGGTATAGCGAGTGTTCATTCTGAAAGATGATCAGTCCATGGGGAGTTTGAGAAATCGGTTGAGAGTGAAGTTGCGGAAGTCGGTCTTGCCTAAAGGGTAGTCTTCCTTCTAGTCGGAGGGATGAATTACGCAAAAATTGGTATTGTTACCGGTGTTCTTCTCATCGCGATCTCTCTCTTTGGTTACTTTGCCAGTGAAGCCAAGAGCTTTACCGCGTTCATTCCGGCGGTAGCCGGAGTGCCCATTCTCCTTTCATCTCTTCTCGCCTTAAACCCTGATCGATTGAAGCTAGGTATGCACATCGCGGCGACATTTGGGTTGTTGGGTTTTCTCGCCCCTTTGGGTCGAATCATTCCTACCGCAGCAAAAGGCGAATTCCAGCTCAATCTCGCAGGCGGCTCGATGATCGCCATGCTGGTCGTCTGCGGAATTTTTTTGGTGCTCTGCGTGAAGTCCTTCGTAGACGCTCGTCGAAATCGAAGCGCCGCGCCGCTGGAATAGTGATTCCAAATTTGGTGGAAGCCTCGGAAAGAGGCGATCAAATCGACTCGAACACCCGTCAACCGGGAGGATTGAGCACGAGAAAACCGGCGTTTAGGTAGGTGGCATAGCCTACCCAAAGGAGATAGGGCAGCAGCAGCAGTGCCGCAGTCTTACTTACTGGCCAGGAGGATCGAATCGTCATGAGAATGGCGAGAAGCATGGGGATGATGATCACAAGAGCCAGGTCGATTCGTTGAAGGCCGAAAAATGCCGGCGTCCACGATAGGTTGAGACAAAACTGGACCACAAACCAGGTAAGTGCCCTCCGTTTAAGCGACCGTTGGGCCTCCTTGCTCAGTAGGAGTGCGAGCGAAAGACCCATCATAGCGTAGATGATCAGCCAGACCGGACCAAACGTTCCTGTCGGTGGAGTTCCCGGAGGTTTCTTGAGAGAGTCATACCATCCTTCCAGTGAAAAAAGGGTAACCAGTCCACTTGCGTTGCCGAGAACTTCAATCGTGACTATACAGATAACGGCTTTTTTCCAAAAAGGCATGGGGAGAGGCTAAGAGAGGTTCGGCTAAGCGCAAAAGAAACAATATGGCGGCTGATTACGATTGCTGACGATAGACGGACTTGATGCCAGCCATGACTCTATCGGGATGGATGGCTTCAAAGCAGCGCTGCCAACGGGCCTCCCTGCTCTCTCCTTTCAAAGCGGATAAGTCAGAGATAATGGTCTCGACCCTATCCCCGATAGGAGCCCAACGGCGGGGAGAGTGGATCGGATCGCATTGACCCATTAAACAGACAAGCGGGGTTCCCAATGCTGACGCCAAGTGGGCGGGTCCGCTGTCGCGTGAAACGACTACCTGTGCGTTTCGTAAGATCGCAGCGGTAGCCTCCAAGTTATCCTTTCCACAGCGATCCTCCCAAGAAGATGCAGAGATTCCTTTTTCGTGAAAGGCTTCTACAGTCTCAACTTCTGGTTCGGCCCCAATCAGGACGATCTTCCAGCCAAACTCTTCAATGATCTCCTCAGCGAGAGCGGCAAAGTGTTTTGTGGGCCAGCGTGGCTTGTTGCCAAAAGCTGCTGTGTGAAAGACCGCAAATTCACCGATGATAGGCGAAGATTCGTGTGCCACCAGGTGGGGTTCTATCCTTTTGGGTTCTGGGCACCCGATTTTGGTGAGAAGGTCAAAATTGCAAGCGGCTTCGTGCTTGAGGCCGAGGTGGCGTCTGTAAGGGATCGTTTCGTTGAGGGCGAGTCCACCCATCTGCTTCCGGTATCCGATTCGTCGGGGTATGTGTGCAAGTGCCGCTGCAATCTGAAGGTCGTTGTCAGGGTGGAGAAAGACAATGCAGTCTGCCGGATTGTCACTGAAATAGCGTTTCCACTGACGGATACGGTCGGATTTCATTCGCTTTGCTCCTTTACCGGAAGCGCAGGCGACCGGTTCAACGTGTTTCTGTCCATTGAGTAGAGGAGCAATCTCCGGTTGGGCAAGCACGCGAATGTGCGCATTTGGGAAACGTTGCCGGAGCGGAGCGAAAGTCGCGGTTGTGAGGATGACATCTCCAATCCGATCCGTTCGGCTGATGATGATCTCTTTCATTGGATCTGGCATCTTTCCGAATGGACGGTCTCTTTCGGCGAAGGATCGGAGGATGAAGCGAGAATCAAATCGACTAGCTGACCGGTGTTCATGGCAGTGAGAAAATTCGCCTCCACCCACTGTCGAGCATTTTCAGCGAGAGTCTTTCGGGCACGATGATTTCTCCAAAGATCGAGAATCTGCGCTACCCAGGCCTCCGGATCTTCGGCCTCGAGGACAATGCCGGTTTCCCCGTTTTTGATGGCCTCTAGAGCTCCCTCCACGGGGGTGGTTAGCACCGGAATACCGTGGGCCATTGCTTCCGGCAACACATTCGGAAGGCCATCTCGGTTGCCGTCTTCAGAAACCCCGCCCGTAAACAAAAAGAGGTCTGCTCTTGCTAATCTCAGACTCACTTCTTCATGCGGTAGTGCTCCGGTCAACGCGACCTGTTCATTGAGGTGATACTTCTTAATCTCCCGATCGAGACTCTTGCGAAGAGGTCCGTCTCCTATCAGTTCAGCGGTAAATTCTACCTTTCTCTGACTGAGCAGACGACAGGTCTTGAGAAATCGGTGATGTCCTTTCTTCGGCACCAGACGACCTACCGAAACGAGATGAAGTGGCTCCCTCGTTTCGCGGGGTGTGGATTCATCGGGAAGCTCCTCCAGCCCACGGCGGATCACGAATACGCGTTCTCTGGATGCACCTCTTCGTTCGATTTCTTTCGCCGCAGCCAAGGTCGAAGTCCGGATCCAGGCCGCATATCTTATTTTCTCAGCGAGTAAACAGTCACCTCCATTTTGAAAGAGATCGTAAGCGTGGGCTCCAAAGGAAAATCTTGAGCCGGTGAGAAGGTGGAGGGTCAATGCGGTCGTTGCCGGAGCAGTGGCCCAAACCCCGTGGATCCAAAGTGGAGGTTCCTTGGAGACTCTTTTGGCGAGCAGGACTCCCATCCCCATTCCCAGCAGAGTTTCCTGAAGATTGAGAAAGGATCGAGGGAAACGCCCTAGAAGTTGCTGCAAAATGCGAACGAGACCTCTCGGATTGCGAGCCAGCCAATAGGGAAGATGAAACACCAGGCTTAGCAGGCGGTGAAAACGAATCGGCTCTACCTCGATCCCGTCCAGGTTGTGGCCCTTCCACAGGGAGATGACCTGAAGCGGAACTTTTGAAGAAAGGTGCCTTACCTCTCGCTCAACAAAGGTTTCCGATAACCTCGGAAACGTTGTGCAAAGGTAGAGGACTTTTGGGCGATTGACGTTTGCGGTTCGGTGGGGACTGGAGCCCACTGCTGTCGCCCGATGCTACGCCCGTTTCCCTAGGAAGCGTGGACGGAAGCGTGCGCGTTGCCGTTGACCTTGACAACTGGCTCAGCTGGGGAGGTGCCGTTAGTGTGGACTTTGGCGGCTGGATCAGGAGTAGTCTCTTCCTCTGGGACACAGTCGAAGGCGAGAGAAATTTCTTCCGCAAACGCAGTCTTCTCATCGCCTACGGTAATGGTTCCCTCGAAAATGGCAATTGGGCGACGGATCCGCTTCAACTTGACCTCCATAGAGAAAAGGTCTCCCGGTTTGCAGATTCGGTGGCAACGAACTCCGTCGCAGCTCTTGAAGAAAACCGTCTCTGGCGAGACTTTCCCCGGAACCGCAGACCCTCCGGATTTGAGCAGGAAAAGAACGGCAAGCTGGCCAAGTGCCTCAATCATAATTGAAGCGGGGACTACCGGATTGTTTTTAAAGTGTCCTTCGAGAAAAAACTCACTGCCCTCCACCTGGTATTCGCCTTTCGCAGAGTCGGTGCTCACCGAAGCTCTGTTCAAAAAGAGGAAAGGAGGCTGCTGTGGCAAAACGGATGCGATTTCTTCGAAGTTGAGTGAAGCAGCGCGTTTTGGAACTGGGGCTCCAGTCACCTTGCTGTCCATGTAGGCCTGAATGTCTTCCAGCGTCCGAAGCTCCTTTAGTTCTTCGTTCTCGAATGATATGTTGAGTGTTTCCTCGACCAAAATGACGATTTCCATCATGGTGAGAGAATCAATCCCGAGATCTTCAAACAGACGAATGTCGGGCCGACCCGACTTCAGTTGTGGTTTAACCTCTGGCTCAAGAAAACGTTCGATGATTCCCGAAACGATTACCGGCACGAGTTCAGGTCTGGAGGTTTCCCGGTACTCAACGGCAGCCTCGAAAGTCCCCGAGGGGCACCTTTTCAAGGATTCTTTCAGTCTAAGGGTATCTTCAGGAGATAAGGTTGCTGTAGCCACTTTTGAATAGAATTCAAGCGATCACGTCTTCGGTTAAAAAAACGAAGATCCTTGGATGAAAATGAGTTATGCCGAAATTTTGAGTTGAATGATCGGAAGTATTGAAGCTCCTAATGGTATCCTGCAATAGTAATATTACCGGTTGTCTGCAAGTATGACGCAACAATCACCCGGAACGTTCACGAATTTTTGAATGAAAACACCAAAACAGTCGGAAAAACCAGTTACACTCACCTGTGCACAGCCTTCAGGAGCGCTGACCTTGGGCAACTATCTGGGTGCTCTCCGGAATTGGTCAAGCCTGCTCGATGAGTCGGAGTGTTTCTTTGGAATTGTGGACATGCACTCGCTGACAGCAAAAACCGTTCCAGCGGATCTCCGAAAGAATACCCTGTCTTGTTTAGCGCAATACATAGCGTCTGGAATGGATCCTGAGAAGTGCTCTCTATTTATTCAATCGCATGTTACTGGCCACTCAGAGTTGGCATGGATATTGAGCTGCCTGACGCCAATTGGTGATTTGCAGCGAATGACTCAGTTCAAGGAAAAAGCTGCGAGGCTCGGATTCTCAGTGACTGACGAGTCTGCTGAGGAAACTGGGATGCGTTTTAGCCATGAGGGTGCCCGCGCCCAGGCAACGGTCAATTCCGGTCTTCTCTTTTATCCCGTTCTTATGGCGGCTGATATTTTACTGTACAATGCGGACCAGGTGCCAACAGGAGAGGATCAGCGGCAGCATCTTGAACTATGCCGGGATCTTGCCCGCCGATTCAACCACCAGTACTCGGACACGTTCACAGTTCCGAAAGCTCTAATTCCGAAAGCTGGTTCTCGAATACGCTCCTTGCAGGATCCGACTCGAAAGATGTCCAAGTCAGACGATGATCCTCTTGCTACGCTCTTTCTCCTTGATGAGCCAAAAACGATTCGGCGTAAGATCATGTCTGCGGTGACGGATTCTGGATCTGAGATTCGGTCGACTGAGGATAAACCAGGAGTGGCAAATCTTCTTCAGGTTCTGTCTGTGACCAGCGGAATTGAGGTTCCCGAGTTAGAGCAGGAGTTTGTTGGTAAAGGGTATGCGGAATTGAAAACCGCCGTAGTTGATTCCGTTGTCAGCATTTTGGAACCCGTCCAGAAAGACTATGCGGATTTGATGGCGGACAAGGGCTTTTTGGAAGAAGTTCTAAAGAGAGGGGCAGAGGCTGCGCAGAAGCGCGCTTACAAGACTCTTTCAAAAGTCTATCGTAAAGTTGGCTACTATCCGCGGCCTCGTTGATGAATGACGGACCGTTTTGCTAGCCGCTCCTACCGATTCGGTAGCCTGCCCGACTGGCATCCATGGGTTTCCCGATTTTCCGGGGTCCTTTGTTATGGAGCAGCGGTGTTTGCGGGAATAGCGGTTTGGCGCGATTTCTCGTTGATCGGAATAGTTGTTTTTGGTGTCTCGATAGTAATGGGTTCTCTCCTTTTGGTGTTGCCCGAGTATTTTCGCTACTATGCCGCCTTGCGGATGACTCCACCGCTTCCTGATCGAATCGAAGAGGCGTTTGACGAAGTGTTTGAGAACCTGCGCGAGTTTCGGGATGCCTTGGAGAGAGTAGGAGAGATGGCCCGGCAGCCCACGTCGAAAGCTGGTGAAACCTTCGGTAGAGAACGCGAAGACGAATTCGAGGAAGCCCTCTCACGGCTAAAACTCGACTTCGAGGACTTTGCGGAACAGTTGCGTCCACTCCTACCGAATGAGCGGGACGATGCTGAACGGAGACTCCCTTCCGGTTTGCTCGCTAAAGCGCTCTCGGGTGCAGGAAAAGGAAAAGGGTTTCCGTTCAAAGACGCAAAAGAAGACTCTTGAACCCTAGGGTTGAGCATTCAAAAGCTCCGAAGGTGCCGATTCAGCGACGGTTATTTGCGTCGTTCGTGGATTGCGTTTTAACGGTGGTAAATGGCTGAAACTACCCCACCTCCCGGAATGGACCTTCGGGCGATCGTAGCGGTGTCGCGGAATGGTGTAATAGGGGTGGACGGAGGGCTCCCTTGGAAAATCCCTTCGGATGAAAGGTATTTACGCGAGAACGTCCGAGGGGGAGCAGTCATTGAAGGAAGACGGTGCTATGAAAGCCGGAATGGCGGTTTTCCAGGAGCCTTGCGAACGGTCGTTGTGAGCAGCCGTAGAGGATGGAGTCCTCTTGGAGCGGAGAGAGTTTCTTCGCTAGCCGAGGCCTACGCGTCGCTCGCCGGTTTTGAACGAGCAGTTTGGATTGCAGGTGGAGAACAGCTTTACCGGGAGAGCTTTCTGCATTGGCGAGCTCTTTACCTTACTTTGATCGATTCTGAGGTAGTCGGGGACACTTACTTTCCAGACTGGTGCGAGCGGTACACCCGCGAACTGATGAGACGGGAAGGTGTCGAAAACGGGTGGTCGTATTCATTCCTGGTGCTGGCGCCAGGCCGGTAATTGTGACTGAAGATTGACGGAAACGAATGACTTCTGGGTCACAATTCATTCGTCGTCAGGTAGATGAGTGTCTACTGGATTGATGATGAAGATAGCGCTCGTTACCGAGACTTACCCACCACAGGTCAATGGCGTTGCCATGACAAATCAGAGGCTGGTGCGTGGTCTTTTGGCGAAAGGGCATGAGATCACGCTGATCAAACCGGGAAAAGCGAGGAACGGCGAGGAAGTTGAGAATCTAGCGCTCGTGCCTGTTCTCGGAGTTCCGATTCCCGGCTATGCAGGGCTCTCGTTTGGTCTACCTCGCCCTGGTAGGATGCGATCGCTTTTTCAACGAGTTCAACCCGATGTCGTTCACATAGCGACAGAAGGTCCCCTCGGTTTTGCAGCCCTTCGTGCTGCGCGCAAACTCGGCATCCCGGTAACTTCGACCTTCCACACGAATTTTCAGGATTACTGTAAGGATTATGGTTTTCGGTTTTTGGAAGGCGTTACGATGCGTTACCTCCGTTGGTTTCACAACGCCTGCGCTCTAACGAACGTTCCCGACCCGGTCTTGATTGAACGCCTCGAGGAACAGGGAATCCGGAAGCTAGAGATGCTGGGACGCGGGGCAGACACCGCTCTTTTTGATCCGTCGAAGAGAGATCCTGGATTGCGTGCAGAATGGGGTGCTACAGAAAATGATCCCGTCGCGATTTATGTGGGCAGGGCTGCCGCAGAAAAGGATGTACCGCTCGCTTTATCGGCGTGGCAGAGGGCTCGGGAAGTTTTTCCGGGGCTGAAGATGGTAGTCGTGGGTGACGGTCCCGTGCGGAAAAAGCTGGAGAAACGATGGCCCGAGGTGACTTTTGCTGGGATGCGTTACGACGATGATTTGGGGCGTCATTATGCTTCAGCGGATCTGTTTCTCTTTGGAAGTACTTCGGAGACATTCGGGAATGTAGTCGTCGAGGCTCTAGCGAGCGGTCTAGTCGTCCTCACCTATGACTACGCGGCTGGCCGGCAGTTCATTAATTCGGGAGAGAATGGAATGTTGGTCCCGCTGGGGGACCGGGAGGCATTCCAAAGCATGGCAGGAGACCTCGTAAAACATCACGATTCGTGGGGCTCGATTCGACAGGAAGCGCGCAAAACTGCGGAGGGTTACCCATGGACAGCTACGATCAACCTCTTTGAGCAGATGCTTGCGCGCGTCGCAACGGATCATAAGCCAACAAACGCTGTAGAGCAATAGAGATAGCGGAACGGCAATAGCCGTTTCGAAAAGAGGATGATTCACGTGCCCTACAGTTCCATTGGTATTACGATTGTAGCCTTTGTTGCAGTAAGTAAGGTTTCCCTATGAAGGTTTTCGTATTCGGTGCTTCCGGGCTAGTCGGTTCTGCTGTGACAAGGTCGCTCGTGCGTAGGCGAATAGAGACATTCTCCTTTGTTGGAAGTAGGGCTTCAGGCGTAGAAGGAATTGCTTCCGAGAGAACCTTCGACATCACTGACCAGGAATCAGTCGAGCGGTTGATTCTCGAAGAGTGGCCGGACGTAGTGGTCAATGCTGCTGCAGTCAGCAGTCCTGCGGACGTTGATCAAAACCCGTCTTTTGCCGAGAAGGTCAACGTGGCGTTTCCCCGACAGTTGGCAATGCTCACCCGACATCTCGGTGCTCAATTGATCCACTTGTCGACCGATATGGTTTTCGACGGGAGAGAAGGAGGTTACCGGTCGACGGCAGTTCCCAATCCGACTAGTCTCTACGGCCAGCTTAAACTCATGGCGGAGCGTGAAGTGCTGAAGTTTAACTCCGAAAGACCGGTGGTTCTCCGAATTACAATCGTGAACGGCAATAGCGTTTCGGGACAGCGTAGCGTCCACGAGAAGATCCTAAGCGCGGTTTTTGCTGGTGAGAAACCATCTCTCTTCACGGATGAAAAGCGGCAGCCTTGTTCTGCGGAAAACGTGGCTGAGGTAATTGTCGAATTGATTGAGAGAAACGATCTTCACGGGATTTTTCATTGGGCGGGGAGTGAGCCGGTTTCCCGCTATGACCTCGGTAAAGCAATCCTTGAACGGTTTGGTTTTCCTGAGGATTCGATTCAAGCGGCCTCGATCGCTTCGTTCTCCGATTCCTCTACTCGCCCGGAAGACCTTACCCTCGAGCTGGAACCGCTTGCAGGAAAGCTAAAGACAAGGCCGGCATCGCTTCAGGCGCAGATGAGTGAGCTTAAGCCTCCGCCCCATCTCTATCGCTGGATTCGAGAGAAGGGAATCCTGTAGGCTTCCAGACTATCCTTTCCGTTCAGACTTTGCTCCACTGAAGAGGCTGGGATTTTTGAAAGTCAATGCGGCTCCCTTCAATGACTGGAGTTTGGTTTTGGAAATCCTGGAACGGGATCATCTTTCGGGTGGGTCGTTGTATCTTTTTAATGGATACAGAACTATCTTGGCAGGCAATAATTAGACGGTGTGATGCCTCTAAGATGGTGCCGGGGAGTCCGGTCTGGTCGTTCATTTCAATCTGTTCAGCTTTCACAAGTTCTCCGTTCAACAAAAAAGAAGATCCGGGCCATCCGGCGAAAGCCCTTGCACGATTAACAACTTCTTTTGCTGTCATGGAAAAGTCGATTAGACCATCAGCCTTTGTGATCTTGCGGCACCATGTGGCTTCGGAGTGATTTTGCTCCTTCCATGAAAGGGACTGACCGGAAAGCAGGGAAAGAAGAGTGGGGCAGGAATCTGCGACTTTTCTTCTAAGCTCCACACCTGTTTCACTGCTCGTAATCGGAATATCGACTTTCGCCGCAACAGGACCGGCATCCATTTCACGAACGAGTTGCATCAGGCAGACGGCCGTCTCCGTCCACCCTTCGGCAATGGCGGTTTCGATGGGGGATGCCCCTCGTAACAGTGGCAATGGAGAGGCGTGAAGGTTGATAAAGCGATGGGGAGCCAAAGAGAGAATCTTGGACGAAAGAATCTGCCCAAAGGCAAAGACCAAAGCCATGTCGAACGGTGTAAAGTTCTCTAGTTCGGAAGCGGTCAGTTTTTCAGTTTGCAGAACCGGGAGACCAAAGCCTTCAGCAGCTTCGGCAACTGGATTCCGCTGTAGCTTTTTTCCTCTGCCTTTTTTTCGGTCGGTGCCGGTAATGACTCCGCTAACGCTGACGGACGATATATCGCCAGCTGCCAGCACACGAAGAGAGGGTAAGGAGATCGGATCGCTGGAGAGAAAGAGTAGTTTCATGGTTCAACCGCTCCGTAGATAAAGGATGATTGCGAAAATCGAAATCGAAATCGGTATCGAAAGCAGCTGAGACTCGACTGAACTCGCGGTTCGACAAAGCTCACCGCCCTTAGCCTGTCGAAGGACCGAAGTCCGCCCAAGCGGATGACTTTGGCCGTGTCAGTTACCGTAGGCATTCCTGATCATCGGTCTCACGACCGACGCTACGGGGGACGCTTTAGAACTAATATCTAAGTGTCATTAGGCTCAACACCTACCGTTCGTCCGCATTTCGGCGCTCTTTCCCCACTAGTTGAAAACGGATAGGGCTTCCTTCCAGACCAAAGGTGCTGATGATTCCGTTCTCAAGATAACGTCGATAGGTGTCTTCGAATTTCTCGGGTCGGTTGCAGTAAAGACGGAAACGAAAAGGCTGAAATCCTGTTTGAACCGCGTAGAAGACCTTGAACGGCTTGCCGTGCATTCGTTTTGGCGGCCGGGCCTCTACCAAATCGTGGATGGTCCGGTTGAGCTGACCGGTTGGTAGAGTCATGCGTTGGAGGTGATCCACTTTTTCGGCCGTTCCAAGCACAGAGATCGTCTCGAAACCAGTCTTGGCTGAAACAAATAGACAAGGGCTCTGCGGAAGGAAGAAGAGTTCCTTCTCGGCAGCTTTTCGATAGTTGGCCTGAAAATCCTTCGGATTCTTAAAACCTTCTACACCCCCCTTTCGAAAAGCCTCCAACGCCAAATCCCACTTATTTACAACAAGCACCAATGATCGACCCGCTTCGAGGATTTCGCCCGCAAGGGCTTTGTCTTGACGGGTCACACCGGTCATTGCGTCTAGAAGTAGAAACACTACATCGCTCTCTTCGATCGCTCGACGGGTTCGTAGGTTGGAAAAATACTCGACGGAACTATCGACCTTATGCTTCGAGCGGATTCCGGCCGTGTCGATGAGGCGGAATCTACCCGTTCTCCCATCTGGCATGGGAAAATCCAAATTGAGTGAAATCGAGTCTCTCGTGGTGCCGGGGACGTCGCTGACTATGAGTCGTTGAGAGGACAGGAGATGGTTGGTGATGGATGACTTTCCTACGTTTGGTTTTCCGACAAAGGCGATTCGAATTCGACTTTCGGTATCCGTCCCCCGATTCGGCGAAGCATCTTTTGGTAAAGCTACTCCAACTGCCCGCAGGAGCTGTCCGATGCCGATTCGATGCTCAGCTGAAACGGGTAGGGCGTTTCCAAATCCGAGTTTAGAAAACTCGTGAATGTCATTAGCGACGTTTTCATTGTCACATTTGTTGGCTACTACAATCACTGGTCCCCTCGCATCTTTGCGCAGTCGGGAGGCGATCTCTTCATCGAGTGGAACAATTCCTTCCCTCCCGTCGACGATGAACAGGATCACTTCAGATGACTCTACCGCGACGAAGACCTGCTCTTCCACTGCATCTACAATTCTCCCCGGCGCATTCTCTTCTGGTAATCCGATCCCCCCGGTGTCCAGCAAGGTGAAGCGGTCATCGACCACACGCTCCATTACGTCCCGGGTCACTCCCGGCTTGTCGTGAACAATAGCTTCGCGTCCACCACTAATCCGGTTGAACAAGCGGCTTTTTCCTACATTGGGACGGCCTACCAGAGCGACTTTTGGAAGGGCTTCCACCGTGGCCTCATTCATTGTGAATTCTGCACGAATCGTTCGATACGATCGGCTGCCTCGCGAAGCCTGCGAAAACTGGTTGAAAAGCTGGCTCGCACGTAACCCTTTCCGCTCTCGCCAAAGGCGGTCCCTGGAACGACTGCTACCTCCTCCTCCTCGAGAAGTTTTTTAGCAAAGGTCATTTCGTCCATTCCGGTTTGGCGGATGTCCGCAAAGGCGTAGAAGGTACCTCTTGGCAGGTGACAGGGAAGGCCTGACTCGTTGAATCGATGGACAAGAAAGTCTCTCCGGTCGCGATACTGATCCTTCATCTTTTCAACACTATCCTGTCCATTGCGAAGAGCTTCACAGGCAGCTTCCTGGCTGAGTATCGGAGCACACAGCATCGAGTATTGATGCACCTTCATCATGGCTTCGATTAACGCCGCAGGACCAGCAGCGTAACCGATCCGGAACCCAGTCATCGCGTAGGCTTTTGAAAAGCCATGGAGGAAAATCGTCCGCTCTTTCATTCCCGGAAGTGATGCGATACTTAGATGTTCACCTTCGTAAGTAAGCTCAGCGTAGATTTCATCACTAAACACGAGAAGATCCTTTTCGCGGGCAAAGGCGGCTACCTGTTCGAGGGTTTCTCGATCAACGGTTCCTCCTGTCGGGTTGGTCGGGAAATTGAGGACCAGAATCTTGCAGCCAGGTTCCCAACATTTTCTCAACTGTTCCGGATCGAGACCGAATTGGTTGTCTGCGGACGTGGGAATTGGGATGCCTACACCGTGTGAAAGCCGGATACTCGGAGAATAGGAGACGTAACAGGGCTGGTGGAAGAGGACTTTGTCGCCAGGGTTTACCATCGCGCGAAGAGCAAGGTCCATCGCCTCGGATACCCCAACTGCAACCAGAACTTCCTCCTCCGGAGAATAGGAAATGGAGAATTTCTGCTCCAAGTACTTGCTGATTTCTTTGCGAAGCCGGAGGAGACCTTTGTTGTCCGTGTAAGAGGTTTTCCCTCTTTCCAAGGCGAATATTGCCGCTTCCCGAATGTGCCACGGAGTCACAAAATCGGGCTCTCCGATCCCGAGGGAAATTGCCTGAGGCATTTTTGCAACGATCGCAAAAAAGTCCCTGATTCCCGACCGTGGTAGGTCAATCACGTGATCGGCGATGAACCGGGCCGAGTCACCAGTCCGGTTTGAATGTTCGGAACTGGACATAGCCTAGGGGCTTACCGCTGGTTTCTCGGATGCTCCTTCTTCAAGAAGGAGGAGGTGGCCTTGTTCCTTGTAAGGGCGTAGCAGGAAGTGCGTTGCAGTAGAAAGAACGCCACCGAGGGTGGCGAGTTTCTCGGAGACGAATCGCGCCACGTCTTGAAGGTTTTTTCCTCGAACAATCACCAACAGGTCGTAAGCGCCAGACATCAGGTAACACGTCTGCACTTCTTCAAATTTACTGACACGGAGGGCGATTCGATCGAAGCCTCCTTCTCGCTCTGGGCTGATCCGCAACTCAATCACAGCAGAGACTCGTTGCTCTTCTACTTTTTCCGGGTTTATTACTGGCAACCAACCGAGCAAGGTTCCGTCTTGCTGAAGTTTCTGGATCTCCTTTTCTACCACTTCGGGCCCAACGCGAAGAACTTCCGCCATCTCAGAAGTGGAAAGGCGTTCACCGCGAAGGAGAAGATTGAGAACCGAACTCATGGTTAGGGGTCTAGAATGAGTAAAAAGGGAGTGCTGCTTAGGTCAAAGTTTCTGACCAATCACAGGGATTTCTTTTCGATGGATAATCAAAATGATTAAACAGGATACAAAGATGGTAACGGCCAGCGCGAAGAGCGATCCTCCGTCAGACTCGCCATTGATGGTAAGGACAATACCCAGCTTGGTCAGGTGGGCGCCAATGGCACCAGAGATCACTCCGAGGGCGAGAATTGCTCCGTAAACAACTGTTTTGGGAATGAGAAGCAGGATTCCGGCAATAAGCTCAAAAACTCCGCTCAGATACCTGCCCCATGGCTCAGCATTCAGTTGAGAGAATATGTAGACACTCTCCGCTGCGCCGGTAAATTTGAAGAACAGCGTTTGCAGTAAAATGAAAGCTGCGAGTAGGCGGAGTATCCAACTAACGATTTTAACGGGAGTTGAGTAGGACGGAACGGAATTGGTCATAAGGCAGAGGTAGTGGTTTCCTTTCTCAGGAACAAGTGGGAAGTTTGAGGTGAAATCTCCCGACTATGACGGATTCTATCTCACAAGCTCGGTTTGCTCCTTCGGTTTGCAATCCTACTGCAAGGGTTCCAATACAATTTTTCTGCGAAACTGCGTCTCGACCGTCTTGATCCGCAGTGGGACTTTCATGTATTTACCCTCCTGCCAAAGGCGGATCTGATCGTCAAAGTGCGCGCTTCCAATCCATCCATCCTGTCCGCCAAAGAGGACAAACCAATTGTCGTCGGCGTCTGCCATGGAGGAAATATGACGTGATTGAGAACCATATCGTGAAGTGTGGGGTTCCGTAATTACGCTATGAGCGGTTTTGTAGATGGTCTCACGGGAACCGGGAACCGGAAAGCGCTGGTAGACAAAACGATCGCCAACCACTGGAAGTGCCTTAAGGATGTGGCCAGCTTCGATGAAATGTAGATCACCCCAGGTCGGATATTCGTCGAACCGTGCTTCTGCTTCTGCGAGGCTGACGGTGATTAGCTCTTCTTTTTCACGATCACTGAGACCGGCCAGATCGTCGAAGAAGCCTGTGGCTACGTAACGCCAATCGCTGAAATACGAGGAACCAAATTTATCGCTTGGAAATTGCTCCAGAAGACTGGCCAGCCACAGCTCAAAGGCAGCTGCTCCTTCTGAGTTGACGTCATAGTTTCCGTCCCAGGAATCAATTGCCTGCATGATAGGTGAATCCGCATCAGTGGAATTCCAGTCGACTAGGAAACGAGCAAGCTTGAAGGAGGCCGGTGAGAAGACATCTTGCTGCAAACTCATCAGGTCCGAAACCGTCCACTTTTCACGCGTTTCCAGAAGCTCAATCAACCGATCAATCCGTTCCGACTCGTTGAATAGATAGCCGATCGGTGGGACCATCTCGACCGGAAGGTTATTCGCCGAGGCAAGAAACCCAGAGGAAGGGTCCTTGATTTGCGGGAGTTCGTCTGAATCGAGAATGACATCCCAGTCATCGCGAACGTCGTCCGGGTCGAGCACAATGTCCGCGAGTTCGTCGTAACTTCTTTGGGGCAGGGCGACTGCGAGAACCATTCCAATGCTTCCAGAGTCGTCGACAGCGATCATGTTCTGCCCGGAAACCGAGTAGCCACCAAAGGCAGAAAGAAACTCGTCGACACTCTGCCCCCGGTTTGCGTTGAGGAAAGCCGTTATCTCATCGGATGGTTGGTGACCCATCCAGCGGAGGGCGATGGTTTCTCCAGGTGCAGCGGGAAAGACTTCGGAATCGCTGAGGATTGGTCCAAACTCAGTTTCTCTAACTTCGATTTCACGGTCAGGCCAAAAACGGATACCCACGGTTTCGGTGCGAGTCTCGGTGATCGGCAAGTTTGTTGCGTCGATGAGCTCAGAGCTGGCTGCACGCATGTTGGTGCCACCCCACGCGATGTTCTCATTGCGGCCAAGGCCGAGAAATGGAAGACCGGGAATCATCAGTCCAACTGCGTGGTAGTTGGGAGATTTCATACCAACAACGGTCCAGAAATTGGGAAGAGCTTGGCCGAGATGAGGGTCACTTGCGATCATCGCGTGACCGTCTGCAGACCGATCAGCTCCAATCGCAACCGTATTGCTGCCACTACGACTGGACGATAGAAGAATTTGGGAAATTTGCTTTCGCAGAAGGTGGGAATCGTCTGGAGCATGCTTTCCGGTAGGCTGGGATCCTTGAGAATCACCATGGAGAAATGTTCCCTCCTCCTTGTTGGCTGATGAAAAGCTTGTGGTGCTCTTGCGGCTCACGAGGTTGGCGTGGTCGAGAATCTCCGGAAACTGTGCGGTTCCTCGTTCGGAGAGGAGCGAGATGAGGGTGAGCCAGTTTACATCGGTTCCCGCAAGCCTTCCGAAGGTAAGTAGATCCTCAACGGTAAAGGGCTCACGCTTAAGGCCAAGAAAGCCAAATTCCGGCGGGACCTGCGGAGATCGTTCAATTGCTGTATTGATACCTCGGACATAGGCTTCCAACCAGTCTTTGGTGGAAGGTTCCAGAAGCGCTAAGGTGGCCTCGGTTGCCTTCCCGAAGTCGAGTCTCCGCAAGGCATCGTCTATATCGGCGGCGATGGGTCCTGCCATTTCCGAAAGCCTTGCCTGAGAGATCATCCGTAAGGTGGTCAATTGACCTTCACGAAAATGACCGTGAAAGAGGCCAAGGGCAAAAGCGAGGTCGTTGTCGGACTTGGCGATAATGAACGGGACGAGGTACTCGTTCCAGTATATCTCTATGGGAGCTTCGATCGGGAGATTGCTACTGGGGAAACTAGAGATCCGGTTCTCGCTGGATACTTGTTTGGGAAATAGCGCGCGGCACCCAACTCCGAGAAAGAGAAGAATGAGTATAGCGACCGTTGCTGAACAAACGGCCGTAGCTGCCTGAAGTATTCTTTTGACTCGCAAGGCAGGGATTTATCAGAGGCCTTACCGACTGCTTGGGTCCGCCTGAGCAAGCCCGAACTGAATCAGATCACCAATAAAAGAGGACAGGTACAGTCGGGCAGTGCTGGAAGCGAGCATATCCCGTGTGCGGGCGTAATTCTCAGAGTCAGGACCAAGTTCCGGGGCCGTCCGCGAACTGACAAAAAGGAAGTTACCAGAGTCTCCTGTAACTACCATAGAGGAAACCTCTCCGTCTGGTAGGCTTTCTGCGCGTTGAAGAATTGAGCTGTCCATTCCTTCCGGAATTTCTTCCCAGCTTGCTCCCGTGAAGCTTTCGATTGAGAGGCCTAGAGTTTCAGCTGCGCTTGAAAAGGTACTTCCTGCAGCAATCTTTTCCGAGAGCTCCTTCTGAACTTCGGTTCCTTTCGCAACGAATGCTTCCTGCTCGGCACTTGCTCTGAAGTCCGCGGTCACCTTTTCTTTTACCGCATCCAACGTGGGAATGGAGGATGGAACGATTTCGCGAAGAATCAGGACGACGATATCCTTGTCTGTCGACATGGGGTCCGAGTAGTAACGGATCTGGTCCAAGCGAAGTGCCTCATTTTGAGCCGATTGAGGAAGGCCGGCGTTCAATGGAAGGGTGGTGCCTACCATCTCTGGTAATTCCTCTAAATCACCTGAAAAGGCATCGACTGTCTGTTCAAATTCCGGGGTTCCATAGTCGATCTCCTGATCGAAAAGCGCGTAAACAAATTCGGCAGAAGATTCTCCGGCAACGGTTTGTGATTGTTCAGCCTTCCAATCTGAGACGACACGATCGCGGACATTCTCAAGATTTGGCAGCGCGAGCGCAGGGTCTTCCGCATCTGGATCGATGTAGTCCGAACGGCGGTTGGAAAAGAACTCCTCTATCTGATCTTCAGTGGGTTCTTCAGATGTCTCAGCGAATTTCTGGGGGTCGAAACGGACAACGGAGAGAAGTCGAGTCTCTGGAATCCTGTAAGCTTCGACTCGCTGCTCGAAAAACGCGTTTAGATCTTCTTCGGAAGGTCCGGTCGGGGCTGGGACACTATCTGAGGACAAGGTGGCTACCGACAGATCGTAGGTTGCGGCTGTCCGACGAGCCTGCTCTTCGATTTCAAAAGGTAGAGTGAATCCAGGAGCTGCAATAGCACTCATGAGTTGCTGAATGCGATAGTCGTTGCTGAGTGTTCTGTCGATCGTTGCCTCGTCGAATTGCCGGCTGAGTTGGGTGAGGTCAAGAAAGCTGGTGACGCGTGTCGGGTCAAAGATTCCCTCGGAATCTTGGAAAAAAGGGATGGAAGCTAGATACTGGACAAATGCTTCTTGGGAAGGCTCGGGAATTTTTGCGACATCGGCAAGGTGAAGGAGGGCGGCCCGCGAAAGGATTTCCTGTTCCAGCATTTGCTGATTCTGTGGTCTTTGCCCCCGCGTAACGATAGAGCTGACGATTACCTCCTGAATAAGGCCACGGGTTTCTGACTCAGAATTCAGGTCATAGCCGTAATAGTCGCGGGACGAGACGCCAACCTCGCCGCTTACGCACCCGGGTGTCTCTCCGATCACGAAGACAAATGAGACGATCACAACCGCTAAAAGGAGGATGAAGATAAACCGCCCCTTTTTCTCAAGGGTGTTCTGAATCCAAGAAATCATCCTCTCTTTTGACGCATGGAACCGAGTGGTGTCAACCAGCAGAAAGCCCTGCTACCAGGTCGGGATTAGCCTTGTCAAAAATTACTCACGGGAATTTTGCCCTTTAGCTTTCCAACCTTTCCTCGCGGTTGAGGGAGATCCAAGAGACGGGCGCGACCTTAGTTAAGAGTTTTTTTGTGTGCTTTGCGGGTCATCTCGACAAATTCTTGTATCGAACGGACCTCAATGGGCTTCTCTCTTATGGAACGAATCCCCTTCACGGCTGCTGCTGCACCTGAAAGCGTGGTCATTATACAGATCCGATGGAGAATTGCCTCCCGTCTGATGACTCCTTCATCTTTTCGCGGCATCATCCCGACAGGGGTATTGATGATCATCTGAACGTCATTGTTCTTGATTAGGTCGGACACGTTTGGTCGTCCTCCGTCGCTGATCTTCTCGATGGTAGTGACCTCAAAACCGTTATCTTGCAGAAATTTTGCGGTGCCTCGTGTGGCGACGATTGAAAATCCGAGATCAATCAGGTCTTTGACAATCTCGACACTTCTTTGCTTGTCCGCAGGTTTCACCGAAACGAAAACATTGCCTTCTTTCGGTAAAGGCGGTTGCACAGCCATTTGGGTTTTGGCGAATGCAATGCCGAGATCCTCGTCGATACCCATGACTTCGCCAGTGCTCCGCATCTCAGGAGTCAGAACGATGGGCGCCCCCAAGAATCGTGAGAACGGAAAGACCGACTCCTTAATCGCAAAGTAGGGCGGGGTGACTTCTTTGGTAAATCCAAGGTCAATCAATTTCTCTCCTGCCATCACCCGAGCAGCATACTTTGCGAGTGGGACACCGGTTGCTTTGCTAACAAAAGGCACGGTGCGGGAAGCTCGAGGGTTTACTTCTAGGAGGTATACTTCATCGTCTTTGATCGCGAACTGGATGTTCATTAAACCAACGACTCCGAGAGACTTTGCCAGTTTATGGGTCGCCGTCCTCATTTCGTCTATCAGTTCATTTTTTAGGGTGTGCGGCGGTAGAACCATGGCCGCGTCTCCTGAATGGACGCCTGCATACTCAATGTGCTCCAGCATTCCGCCAATGACTGTGGTCTCGCCGTCGGATATGCAGTCAACATCCACTTCGATCGCGTCTTCGAGAAATTTGTCGAGAAGGACAGGTTTGCCGGGAGCCGCATCGAAGGCCTCTCTTACGACGGCCTTGAGCTCCTGTGTGTCGTAAACGATGAACATTCCTCTTCCTCCAAGGACGAAGGAGGGCCTGAGCAAAATTGGGAAACCGATTTCACCTGCCATTTCATAGGCTTCCTCGGGAGAGATCGCTGCCTTGTTCACGGGTTGTTTCAGTCCGGTTTTCTCAAGAATCCTCTTAAACCTTCCCCGATCCTCGGCGAGGTCGATATTGTCAGGTGAGGTGCCGATGATGTTGACGCCGTGAGCTTTTAAGTCGGTCGCGAGATTCAACGGAGTCTGGCCGCCGAATTGAACAATCACTCCTGAGCACTGTTCCTGTGAGTAAATCTCAAGCACATCCTCAAGGGTAAGTGGCTCAAAAAAGAGTCGGTCCGAAGTATCATAGTCTGTCGAAACGGTTTCCGGATTTGAGTTGACCATGATGGTCTCAAATCCGGCTTCACGTAGGGCGAATGAGGCATGAACGCAGCAGTAGTCGAACTCGATTCCCTGTCCGATACGGTTTGGACCTCCCCCAAGGATCATAATCTTTTTCCGGTCAGACTTGGTGATCTCGTTTTCATCACCGTAGGACGAATAGTAATAGGGAGTGTAGGCCTCGAACTCGCCTGCGCAGGTATCCACCAGGCGGTAGGTCGTTTTTATTCCGAGCCCCTCCCTTCTTTTGCGAACAGTTTGGCGGGTGGTGTCGCAGAGTCTCGAAATTTGCTGGTCGGAAAACCCTGCTTCCTTGGCTTTTCGGAAGAATGAAGAATCAAGCTCATCGAAGTCTGTTGTTCGAAGCTCTTCTTCAATTTCGCAAATCTCTCTTAATTGATGAAGAAACCAGACGTCGATAGCGGTGATTTTGTGAATTTCTTCAATGGAGAATCCGTTCTTCAAGGCGTTGCGCACGTGAAAAGGGCGCAAGTGAGTAGCCCTCGCCAGGCCTGAGCGAATTTCCTCCTCTTCATGACT
This sequence comes from Verrucomicrobiota bacterium, assembly GCA_038744685.1. Taxonomy (NCBI): domain Bacteria; kingdom Pseudomonadati; phylum Verrucomicrobiota; species Verrucomicrobiota bacterium. The sequence continues at coordinate 1,857 of JBCDMB010000026.1, read as the reverse complement.
ATTCCACCGGTCATCTGCAAATCCTTCGATTCCGATTTCCATCGAGCGAAACGCTTTCTGGAAAGATTCTTTAAACGTTCTTCCGATTGCCATGGCTTCCCCAACAGACTTCATCGAAGACGTTAGGGTGTCATCTGCACCGGGGAACTTTTCGAAAGTGAATCGGGGAATCTTTGTCACAACATAGTCAATACTTGGCTCGAATGAGGCAGGGGTTTTGCGCGTGATATCATTCGACAGCTCGTCAAGACTGTAACCGACAGCCAACTTGGCCGCAATTTTTGCGATTGGGAAGCCGGTTGCCTTGGAGGCCAATGCCGAACTTCGCGAGACGCGTGGATTCATTTCAATGACGACCATTCGTCCGGTTTCCGGATCGACTGCGAACTGTATGTTGCTTCCTCCTGTCTCAACGCCTACCTCGCGGATACAGGCAAACGATGCGTCGCGCATCAGCTGATACTCCTTGTCTGACAATGTCATCGCGGGTGCGACCGTTATGGAATCTCCGGTGTGGACTCCCATTGGATCAAAATTCTCGATAGAACAAATGACCACGCACTGGTCCTTATGGTCCCTCATCACCTCCATCTCGTATTCTTTCCAACCGAGTAGACATTCTTCGATCAAGACTTCATGCACAGGCGATAATTCAAGGCCGTTTTCGACGATATCGACAAATTCGAGTCGATTGTAGGCAATTCCTCCACCGCTTCCGCCTAAAGTATAGCTGGGACGAATGATCACGGGAAAACTTCCAAGTTCTGAGAGTGCCTCTTCTGCTTTAGCCATGGACGAGACGGTTCTGGATCGCGCAACGTCGAGACCAATCTTGAGCATGGCCTCTTTGAAGAGTTCTCGATCTTCGCCTTTTTCGATCGCTGCAAAATTTGCACCGATTAACTGGACGTTGTATTTCTCTAAAATTCCCTCGCGGGCGAGATCCATGGAGAGATTTAGTCCGGTTTGTCCTCCGAGAGTCGGGAGTAGGGCGTCGGGCTTTTCTTTGGCAATAATCTTTTCTAAAATTTCGGGTACGAGGGGCTCTATGTAGGTGACATCGGCAAACTCCGGATCCGTCATAATTGTGGCAGGATTGCTGTTCACCAGGACAACCTTGTAGCCTTCCTCTCGCAGAGCCTTGCATGCTTGGGCACCACTGTAATCAAATTCGCAAGCCTGGCCGATTACTATGGGGCCGGAGCCGATGATTAGTATGGTTTGGAGGTCGTCTCTTTTTGGCATTAAGCGCAAGATGAAGGATCGACCCTACAGGATGAAGCAAAAACTATGACTTTTGAGGTTTCGTCTTTTTTCAGGTCAAATCCGATGGGGATCCACCGGTATCCGATCTATACACGTTCAAGTTTTTGTAAGATCCATAGGGTGAACGCGTAGGCAAGAGCAGTAGTAGCGCAGGAGATAAAAAGGGAGATCCAGAAGTTGAGTCCAGATCGAAGGAGTAGGGGTAATGCGAAGAAAAAGAGACAGGAAGGGAGAATGAGCCACAGTATACCCGTTGCCAGCGATGCGATCTGTTTAGTATTTCCCGTGTCGAGATATAGCCAGATGATAGCAAGGAGCGATGTCAGAGGGATCGAGGCGATCAGCGCACCCAAGAGGCCGGATTTTTTTGCTACTTCGCTCACAACTGCGACAACGAGAGCGGAGATAATGACCTTTGTCAGAAAAAAGAGTAGTGGATTCATCCGATTTTACCCGAAGAGATTTTTTCTGAGTCCTCCAAGAGTGGAGAGTCCCCGCCAGTTTGCCCCTCTCATGGGCTTGGGTCCCGGGGGTCTTACGGAAGCGGGCGGCGGCTGGGCCACAGCCTGTTCTCTGACGAAGGCTTCTGAG
>JBCDMB010000025.1 GCA_038744685.1 Verrucomicrobiota bacterium | reverse complement strand
CTCCGACGAGCGAGTTAGGCCCATTCTCGGGAGCGGCGCAAACAAACGCCTTCCCATCCGCAGAAAAACACTTTAACCATCAACCACACTAACAATCGAAAATACGATAGTCCCCTGACAACCAGAACGGGGGAGGCTCACCTACTCGTAATCGATCTTCCGAGATTAAGATTACGAGTAAGATTAGGATTACGATGGGGGAATGTGGTTTGAGGGCTTGAAAGCCAAGTAAAGTCGTTCTACCGGCTGTTTTGCCGGATAACTTTCCCGCACATGAGGAAGAGAGAATGAGAGAGTGAGGTCAAAATTGACCGGTAACGAAAACGGAACCCTTTTTGCCAGCCGTTACACCAGATTCCCACCCTCCGGGCTTGGGGAGGAGACGGCTGTCGTTCGCCAAGGGCTTTTCTCATCATCGCGGTCGATTCGTTCGACGAGCCAGAAGTATTTTAGACGGACCCCTTCTCCGGTGACCACGATCACCTCAAACGTAGCTTCCCCTCTCCTACTATTTTCCAACTCGGTTACGGTGTGGCTTCTGTGATTGAGCAAGGGTTTGTAGGCGGGACTGTAAAGCATCTGGGTGAACCGCGGGAGCGGACCAGTGCTCTCTTTGTTTTTTGGATGGGCGTATTTCCAGGCGATACCAATTCCGTGGTCCGCCTCTGGCGTGTCGTTGGTTTGCAACGCCTCAAGCTGTGTCAAAACCACGTCTTTCGCAGTCATTTGCAGCTCGTTGGGCGGAAGGCCCTCTCCGTAGGCGAAAATCATGATGAAGGTGGAAAGAATTGGAAAGAATGACCCCCGCATATCGGATCTTCCGTGAATAAGGGAGGAAAGTCGAACGCTGGTGCGGATTCGTAGGTTTGAGGCTGTAGTGCGCTCGAAGTGCCCTTTAGGGATGTCTCAGCCTTTCATTCTCCGCAGCGCGTCAATCCAAAGCCAGCTCTCTACCAATCGAAATCGAAATCCAAATCGCTATCGGGCTTGGGGCGTATAGGGCCATTGCCTTCATACTATTCTCTTTCTGACCATGGAGAACACGGAAAACAGGGGCCAAATAGTTCATTTTTTCTCTTCCTTCTCCTATCCGCGCTCAACTTCTGAGCCTACGCCTTGGCGAAGGAGTATCTGAGTCATCCGTGGTTCAAATTCTTCTCTTTCCTCTATCAGCGTCTTTTTGCACAGCAGTTCCGAAAAGGTCTTCGATGCTCCACTTGAATGATAGCCGGAATCCAGTACGGTCTCTCGGTGGATCGGGTTTACATCTGTAAAGAATGCGACGCGCCGAAGGCGAAGCAGGTTCAAGGCAAGCCGCTGAAGGGAAAAAAACTCCTTAAGGCGGCGAAGACCGAGAATTTCCCTTTCAAGGTAATCGCCTGTGAGTGCTTGGGAAAGTGCAAACGGGGCCCTAATGGCCTGATCAAACCGGGGAACAAAAAAATCCATCGCCTGAGCATCAAGGCTCTTAGGGATCTTGGAGCCAAGTAAGGTCAGATCTCCTGAGTTCATTCGGTTTATTACTCTAGCTTTTTGGGTAGACACATAGATTTAGACTAGACGAGGGTTTCGTTTCAGACATGCCCGGTTTCCAGAGCCTGCGCCCTACCTGGGACTATGAACCAATGATCTGAAGGAATTGGGATCATCTCGCGGCTCAATGAACTTAGGTCTCGGTTCTGGCCAAGGTTGAGCACGTCGAAAGTCAACCGGAGTAGAGGCTTTTGTTCGAGCATCCAGACTCTCCCCGGAACAGAGTTCCGAGGCTACGGACAAGCCGGCCACTGGTAAACTAGATGAGGGTCTTGTTTTGGCCATGCCCGGCTTTTCCCGATGAATTTGGGCTGGGCGCTACTACGTCGAAAGATAGCAAACGCAAAATTTTGAACATCGAACGCTCAACTTCGAAAGAAAGCATCTCAAATTTGGACGTTTAGAGTTCAACGTTGAACGTTCGCTATCCCCCCTACTCTTTCACATACGCCTTGATGATCTTCTGATCCTCGATCGGTTTGTCGCCCCAGCCTGTCTTTACGTTTCCAATGGCCTCGACGTTCTCATAGCCGGTTGTAACTTTACCGAAGATCGTATGACGGTCGTTGAGATGACGCGGGGTGGCCGTGGTGATGAAAAACTGGCTCCCGTTCGTTTGTGGACCTGCGTTGGCCATGGCCAAGAGACCCGTTTCGTCAAATCGAACCTCGGGGGAGAATTCATCCGGGAAGGTTTTGCCCCAAATGGACTCCCCACCCCGGCCGGAAGCGGTCGGATCGCCTCCTTGAATCATGAACCCCGGGATCACCCTGTGAAAGGTCAGGCCGTCGTAGTAGCCGTCTTTCACGTGGGTTACAAAGTTCGCCACGGCGAGAGGAGCGACCGAGGGCATGAGTTCGATTTCGACATTCCCCTGGGTCGTTTCGAGGACCACCGTCATCGGCGCCTTTTCCTTCCATTCGGATGCGACGGCGGAAAGGTCTTGGTCAGCCGGAGACGCGATGAGCAATAAGCCGGGAGCAAATGTGAGGAGAGCAAGGAGGAGTTTTCGGTTTTTCATTGGAAAGTGCAGATGCGTGAGAATGTTCGAGTGAATAAGCTACTGTGGCGCGGTATTTAAGTCGTTGTCGTTAGGTTGTCTCGCGTCGCCGGAAAATCCAGATTTTTCCGAGCGAAGTAACCTCAGCAAATTCGCTCTTTTTCGATTGTGATAACGAGCAGGATTAGGAATAAGAAAACTGGGGTCGGAAGAAAATGTTCCGAGAAATGAGTTGTCCCAATCGAAAGTAAGAAACCCGCTTGAAATACACGGATTTCGTGCACACTACCTTAGTGCAATGAAAAACGTAACCTTCAGTGCTGACGAAGAGCTAATTGAGCTTGCTCGAGCGGAAGCTCGGACCCGGAAAACTACGCTGAATACCCTTTTCCGGGAATGGCTGGAAGATCTGGCGAAGCGGGATGAACGGCGAGAGCGGGTAGATGCGGTTTTCGAGGAGATGGAACGCTACAACGCAGGCCGCAAGTTTTCTCGAGTGGAAATGAATGAGCGTTAAGATCTTTCTCGACACGAACGTCATCGTCTATGCGTTCGATAAGACTTCGCGAAAGAAACAAACCCAAGCGCGTGAACTTTTGCAGATCGACCGCAAATGGGCGGTTAGCTGGCAGGTCGTGCAGGAGTTCAGCTCGGTTGCCTTACACCGATTCAAGAAACCTCTAAGCTCTGAGTTCCTGGCCAACTTTATTGATCTCGTGCTTTGGCCAAAGTGTAGTGTCATGCCCTCCCAAGCGATTTTCGAGAAAGCAATTATAATTCGGGAGCAGACTCAGTACCGCTTCTACGATGCATTGATAATCGCTGCGGCAATCGAATCGGGAGCAACAAAGCTGCTGAGCGAGGATCTTCAGGATGGACGGGCCTTCGGAGAATTAAAGATCGTGAATCCGTTTGGGTGAGCGGAGTCCGACAGTTTCCAGTTACTTGTTAACGGGAGGGAGAGAATGCGTAGAGTTTTTGCGGTGGGTTTTGGACAGGGGTCAAAGAAGGAAATCGAAATCCAGATCGCTATCGGGATCGGGTCTCGTAGCGGAGCAAATTCCCAACCCATCCATTCAAGGGCGGTTCGATTGACCTCCTTTGGACGTGACGAGAGCAGTTTTGGTTCTGAGCAAGCCGCAACGCGGCTCAAATCCAAAAGTACCTCGCCACTAAGGGGTTGCGGCAACACCGGTTCCGCAATCACGAGCCAGAGGAGGTCAATCGAACTGCCCTCAAAAGAAAGAGTTGTTTCCCCTGCGTCTGCTATTTTCTTTTGATAGCTAAGTTCACCCAAATTCTATGCTCACAACTGAACAAACGATTACGAAAATTCGGGAACAGTCACCACTCGTGCACAACATCACCAATTACGTGGTGATGAACAATACCGCGAACGCCCTATTGGCCATCGGAGCCTCGCCTGTCATGGCGCATGCCATTGAAGAGGTAGAAGATATCGTCTCCATATCATCCTCTTTGGTCATCAACATGGGGACACTGAGTCCTGAATGGGTGGACGCGATGTTGTCGGCGGCGAATAAGGCGAACGAGCTCGGCAAGCCGTCTGTATTCGATCCAGTTGGGATGGGAGCGTCTCCGTATCGCAATCAGAGTGCCAAGAGTATTATGGAGGCGGCCACTCCCACAGTCATCCGGGGGAATGCGTCCGAAATCATGGCACTGGCGAAAGTATCCAGTAGCACGAAGGGAGTGGATAGCACCGCAGCCTCCACCGAGGCGATCGACGCGGCTCAGAGTCTTTCTCAATCCCTCTCGAACACGATTGTGATCAGTGGTGCCACTGACTATGTCGTCACAGGAACTCAAGTGGATGAGGTGAACGAGGGCAGCCCAATGATGGCCGCAGTAACAGGTATGGGATGCACCGCCACTGCGGTGATTGGAGCCTGCTTGGGGGTAAACTCCGATGGGCACTCAGCCGCATTGAGCGCGATGGAGATCATGGGAGAAGCGGGCAGTCAAGCGGCAGCCCTATCAAAGGGCCCGGGCAGCTTCCAAATGAATTTTCTCGATTGCCTCTACGGGATCACAACATCGTGAGACCGCCTCCCCCAGACTACTCATTAATGTTCGTTACCGATGACCGTGTTTCCGACGACGATGAGTTCATCCAAATTCTGGAAGCGACCCTGAGAGGCGGAGCGACCATCGTCCAGCTCCGGGAAAAGAAACTGAACACCAAGAGGTTTTATCGGAGGGCGGTGGAAACGAAAGCCGTTTGCGACCGCTATGAAGTTCCGCTCCTCGTGAACGATCGGATCGACATCGCTTTGTCGGTCAACGCAGACGGCGTTCACCTTGGACAGAGCGACATGCCCCCTTCGGTTGCCCGGAAACTGATCGGCGACGATAAGATCATCGGATGGTCGGTGGGCAGTTTCGAGCAAGCAGAAGAGGCAAACGGTCTGGAGGTGGATTATCTCGGACTCTCCCCTGTTTTTGCCACCAACACCAAAACGCTGGATCTGGAACCTCCTCTCGGTTTGGAAGGCATTGAAGAAATCCGGAAGATCAGTGGAAAACCACTGGTATCTATCGGTGGAATTGATGAAGGGAATGCCGCCGCAGTGATTGAAAGTGGGTCGGATGGAATTGCGGTCATATCCGCAATCTCCAGATCCTGTGACCCAGAGCGAACTACTACCAACCTAAAGGAAATACTATGCCGAACTGGTTCGAAACGATAAACGCCAAGACCGATCCGATCAGACGTGAGATCAAGTCACATCCGTTCATTGAAAAGCTGATGGACGGCACTTTGTCGAAAGAGGTTTTCCGATTCTATATCGAGCAGGATGCGCTCTATTTATCAGAATACAAACGGGTCTTGGGCGCACTCGGAATCAAGTGTAACGACGATCCGGATATTCAATTTTTTTTGAGCGCCGCCACCGGAATTATCGAAGTGGAACAAGCCGTCCATGAGCTTTACCTCGAAAATGGCCCCGACCTGGGAAAAATCTCGCCGACCTGTGAGCTCTATAACAGCTACCTCAGCCGCATGGTTCATACCCGTCCACTGGAGGAGGGATTGGCCGCCGTTTTACCTTGTTTTACGATCTATAAAGAGGTGGGTGACTTCATTCTAGCGAATCAAACGAACCAGGAGGAAAACCCTTATCAAAAATGGATTGCAACGTATGGAGGAGAGGAGTTTGCCGATTCGGTAAACGAGGCAATAGCCATCACCGATAAGCACGCTGAAACCGCTTCGGAAGAAACGCTGAGACGAATGGATGCCGCTTTTGAAAAAGCCTCGAGGCTGGAGTGGATGTTCTGGGACAGTGCTTATCGGAAAGAGACGTGGCCAGTATGACGACCCGTTACCCATCCGTATTGACCATCGCAGGAAGCGACTCCGGTGGCTGTGCTGGCATTCAAGCAGACATCAAGAGCATCTCCGCCTGCGGTGGGTATGCGGCGAGCGTGATCACTGCTACCACCGCCCAAAACACCCTTGGCGTTACCGATATCCACCCAATCCCACTCTCCCATCTCGAAAAGCAGCTCGACGCGGTTCTCAGTGACATCGAATTTGGAGCGGTCAAGATCGGGATGCTCCATTCCTGCGACGTCATCGAATTGGTTGCGGCTAAATTGTCGGAATACAGGGCTCGGAATATTGTTCTAGATCCAGTGATGGTCGCGACCTCAGGGGATCGGCTGATCGCGGAAAGCGCGGTCAACTGTTTGAAAAAGTTCTTGCCCGCCTCGCTTTTAATTACTCCCAATCTCAAGGAAGCGGAAATCCTGATGGGGCGATCGATTCATTCTGAATCTCTTCAGGAGTCTACGAAGGAGATTGGCAAACACTACCAGACTTCAGTTCTTCTCAAAGGAGGACATCTCGAAGGTTTGGATGACCAAATGGTGGACACGCTCTACGAAGCCGAAACCGGTCAAATCACCACCATTACAAATCCTCGGGTAGAGACTAAGAACACCCACGGAACCGGCTGTAGTTTGTCCTCCAGTATCGCAACTTATCTTAGTTTGGGGTTTGGTTTGAAGGACTCTGTGCGGAAGGGTTGTCAGTATACCAATCAGGCCATTCTCAACGGAAAAGACCGGGTTCTTGGTAAGGGTAATGGACCCATCAATCACTTTGGTCTGTAGCTGCTTTTTCGAACTCTCTGACGGATCGCTTGCGTCCAAAACCTTAGCTAATGAGGTTCAAAAGGAACACTAATTAGAGAAGCAAACTCTCTGATCAGTTTGAAAACGGGATGGATTCGAACCCCTTTTCTTTGGCCTCCCTACCACCAACCTCAGACTATAGCTATGCCCGATACAGAAAACGCTCTCGGTAACGCTACCTTCGAAAACTATGTCGGTCTCGACATCGGTTTCACGGAAATGGGTTACCAGCTCTCCGCTCATACTCTCACACTCGGTTACGCAACCATGCTTGCCGCGTTGTTGTATTTTGTCATGACCATTAAACAGGTCGCTCCTCGATTCCGAATGTCCTCCATCCTCTCAGGGGTGGTGATGGTGTCTGCCGCTCTGCTTCTCTACGTGCAGGCCACGAACTGGACCGACGCCTTTGCGTTCGATCCCGCGACGGGTCTTTACATGCTGCAGGAAGGAAAGGATCTGTTTAACAACGGCTACCGTTACCTGAACTGGTTGATCGATGTTCCCATGTTGCTCTTCCAGATCCTCTTTGTGGTGACCCTGACGAAGAGTAAGTTCTCTTCGGTCCGGAACCGGTTCTGGATCTCGGGGACTCTGATGATTGCAACCGGATACGCCGGCCAGTTTTATGAAGTAACCAACCCAACCGTTTGGCTGATCTGGGGTGCGATATCGACTGTGTTCTTCATCGATATCCTCTATGTGATGAAGAAAAAGGTCATTAACGAGGGTAAAGAAGGCATTCCGGCCGATGCTGCGAAAACACTGGAATCGATCTGGTGGCTCTTCCTGATCTCGTGGATGCTCTATCCGGGTGCCTACCTAATGCCGCTCATGCTCGACGGTGAAGCGGGTGTGGTCGGCCGCCACATTACCTACACAGTAGCAGACATCACTTCGAAGATCATTTACGGAGTGCTCCTCTCGCTCGTAGCGATGAAACTGAGCAAGGCCGAGGGTTACGTTTCGGAAGAAGCGGTTCTCAAGTAGGATAAGCTGCCGTTTTTTCCCCGTTTTTTCCGGGTTTGCCGTAGCGCCGAAAGGCGCTGCGGCAGACTTGGGTTCTCTTCTTTATTTGAGTCTCTCCGAGAAGGCTAGAAACATGGAACCGCCAAAGAGAGGGGTCCGCTTAGTCTCCAATCTGTTCTCCCGCAACTTGGGCCAGCTTGCTCCACCAACTCCTGCATCTCGGCAAAATTCATGAATTAACACGAAGCGATGGTATCAGAGGAAATACAAAAGTCTCACTGGGAGGGTCCGGCTCCGTTCGGACCGCGCATTGTGTAAAACCGCAACGCTAGCCCTAGTTAAAAACAGACCAGCGTTCATTTGAAGCTGATCGAGGACGGCGGGGCCGCCGTCCCTCCAATCAAGCTGACAACTGCGGCGCCATACTGGAGTGATGTTCGACGATCCGTTCGTCGCGAATGACGAAGGTGAAGCGGGCGCGGGTGAACTGCATTAGCCCCATTTCCTCATTATCCCATTCAAACTGATAAATCCCCGAGTCGATCTTAATCTCAGAATACTCTTGAACGTAGCAACTTTCGAGAGTGGCAAGCAACTTCGGTTGGGTGAGAAAGGACTCGAAATACTTCCTGATACGTTCGGGTGAGTCACAAATCACATCGGAGAGAGTCGGCAACAAAATTGCGTCGGGAGCGTAAAGCGCACAAACATCAACCACCGAGTGGGCATTCACTGCCTTCAACCACGCGTCAATGACTGGATGAGAGGCGTCCAGACGGCGATCAGTATTCCATTGAACCGTAATGTTTCTCTCCTCGCTTTTTGGGATGCTTGAAATCTTTACTTCGGTTCAGCTACGTCTTCTTTCCGACCCCTACCTCCTCCACAAAACAATCCCTTAGTGCCTTTTCGATTTTCTCCCGGTCCATATCAATTCCGATGAAAACGATTTCCTGGCGCCGATCGCCTTGGCCGGGAGTCCATGCATTGCGGACGACTTCCGGTAGGTTTTCCAATTTCTCATCTCCTCGCTGAACTGCGGTGTGGAACCACTCGGATTGATAGTCGGCGCGCATCATCTTACCTGCGATGGAAAGGAACCCTACGTGAGTCGGACGGCGATCTGACCAGTAGAGGCCCTTTGCCCGTATCACTCCCGGCAACCCCTTGCGCATGACTTTAAGGAAGCGGGATTCGACGAAAGGAGTCCGTGCGTTGAAGACAAATGTATCCAAGCCGTAGTCCCTGTGATCGTGATGGTCATGGCCTTCGTGATCATGGTGATGATCGTGCTCGTCTTCGTGGTGATGATCGTGTTGGTGGTCGTGGAGGTGTTCCTGATGATGGTGCTCCTGTGAGTCTTCGGCCAACACGCTCTCGTGCCCCTCTACCCTGCCGGATTTTTCGTTTGCCAACATGGCTTGATGCCAACCGGCGCCTGCAAGAGTGCTCTGCTCACTGAATCGATTCGTTCCCAGCAGGACCTCCACATCAATGTTGCCAAAACTGCACTCCCATATCTCTGCCGTTCGATTGAGACCCTTGAGATAACCTTCAAACCGACGACGATCATCACCGTCTAAACCATCAACTTTATTAAGGATCAAAACATCTGCGCATTCGATCTGTTCGATCAGCAGCTCCTGAACCGGGCGGCGAGGATCACTGGGGAGAAGATGCGTCCGCCGAGACCCTCCAGTATTTTCGCTTGAGGCAAAATACTGACCTAAATTTCCGCCATCGATCACGGTCACCATATTCGCCACTTGGAGAAAGTCCGTACCCCTACGGCCAAAAGTGTTCCCTGAATAAAGCGTCTCGAGAATCGCCTCCGGCTCTGCCACTCCGGTAGCCTCGACGAGGATATACTCCGGCTCGAATCGTTGGACGAGCTCGAGCAGTGAGTCGAGCAACTCCGTTTGGATGCTACAGCAAATGCAGCCACCCTGAAGCTCCAACATTCCGGAAAACGCACCGTTTTCTTCTTTGACTGCATTGCGAATCAGGGACGCATCTACATTAATCTCCCCGAGGTCATTGACCAACACCGCAAATTTTGGCGAGCCCCTGTGAGAAAGGATATGATTCAGAACGGTAGTCTTTCCAGCACCGAGAAAACCGCACAAAACAGTGACCGGAACTTTTGATATTTCCTCCTCAGAAAGGTCAGGATTCCATCGGGCGAAAGACACACCGTAACGAAAGGCGCTTGCAATAGGAGAGTCGACGGAAAATTGAGGAATCAATTATCCCGATTCGAAGGAAGGTTTCCGGGAGGTACTTAGGAAGTTAGTCTAGGATTCGCCCTCCCAAATTCACCTCACTTTCGGCTCCGGACCTTTCATCCAAAACCCAAGAACAAAGAGAATCAGCAACTCGACCACTTCCTTGTTGAGTGCTCCAAAAACAAGTCGCCCAATCCCCAGTCCCAACTCAAGAGTGATTCCCGGTGCCTGAAACTTGAGCGGTGCCTCTAAAAAAGAAATGCCGATTACTAGCCCAAGCCACACTCCAGGAACGAATAGCATGAAAAACTGCGAAATACGGAAGAGTTTCATCTGCGGGGAAGAGTGGAAGATATGAGGCTGGTTGAGAAGATTGAACTAAAGCAGCGCACTTCCTTTTAGCTCCAATGATCTGGACCGATATTGAAGTCAGAAAATGTGCCAAAGCAGCCCTTCTGATCTGATCTTGGCAAAGGCATTCCGCTTCCAGCGAGGACGTCGTCCCTCCCTGGAATTAGCTGTCGCAGACGGTCTGCCCACGCGTTCATGCGCAGCGGAACGGGCACCGGCTTTCCCGGGAGGGTCCGGCTCCGTCCGGACCGGGCAGATCGGTCGAAGACCTTAACCGTAATTTGACCAGAAGACCATTCGTGGTTGGTCGCGCCCGGAGAGGTTTGAAATCATCTCTTCCGCTAGCTTATTGCGAAACTACCCAAGCCATTCCTATGGTTGTGAACACAAAAAAAGGCCCGCAGATCGTTTCCGATCTACGGACCTATTAAAGGTGAGGGTTGGGAGTTCGCCACACTCTCTTTCCTCGCTTCACTATCATTTGGCGCCCTAACCACCCGTCGAGCGGTTACTGGCTGATAGTTCCCCGACGCTGCGTCGTATCGCAAGGACGATTGCGATTTCGTTTCGGCCCCGCAGCGGAACCTGATTCTGGTGTCACCACCAGCATTTTGTTGGGTGAGACTTCTCTGCCTGGTTTTGCACCTGTCTGCCGACAGCCGCAGTCCGGACACGGATTGGAAACGTCTGAGATCTCCACTTCCATTCCTATACCTCATGGTCAGCATCCGCGTATTTCGGCGGACCGTTTGCCATGAGCAACGGGTCTTGTCTCTTAACCCTCAAATTGCGTTCATTTCTCAGGCGGACGACCTCTTTGGGGCCTCCCGCTATTCGAATCTTATTGGGCTTCCATGGTCCCCGTCCGGCCTGGACGACTTCCACGTGGGGCACTCAATTCGCGAAGGTAAAGTCCTTTTTCCCGCGCCGGTTGCGACACCGATTCGATCTGACAGCGTTTTGTTCGTCCACACTGTCGGACATTCACTCTCCACTCTGGCTCACAGTAGCAATTATCGGTCTGAGACCGACTGTGTTCGCCTCTACTTTCCGAACCGAAAGGTAAAAGCGTCACTCGGCTTCGCGGTTGGTTCTCGCCTAGGCACCGCGTATTTGACGCTGCCCCTTGGCCACCGCTCGCCGCCAAACTCCGCTATCGTGGTGATACGAAAAGGCACGACCCTTTTCGCCGGAGTTGGTGACATCTGCCTGCTTCTCTCGTTTACCCGAAGGCTTACAGTGCAACCCGAGGGCTACTCGTAGCAGGGGCCAGGAACGCCAGTTCATCCCGACCATTTATCGGACCGAAGTCCGAGGATTATCCTGAAGCTTTCAGTGAACCACCGGAGTGGCTCTCCTACTCGCCTCGCTTCTGTCAAAGATCACGCCCCCGAAGGAACACTTCAAAGTAAGGATGAAAGCTCCCAACGTGTCAAATAATATCGTTCGTAAAGTGTTGATGTGTAGTAACTTGTGAATATCTTTGTGAATAAGTCCCGAAGTATCTGCCGCTTAGGAATTTACAGATGTTGATGACCAAAATCGGCATTGTGAATAACTCCGGCGGTGAAGATTTTTGGAAAATTTTTTGAAAAAACCCCCCTTTTTTAGGCCAAATGATTTAGATGCATGAGCTGTTCCGCTCACTACCCTAACACTCTCCTAAAACTCAAACCGCCACCCGTCAAGACGCAGCAATTGTAGGGCCAATTCAAATAAAGTTCTGTATCTAATTTTTGGATACTTCCATATCCAATAATCGGCAAGTCGATCCTAGTCACCCTTGGTCGATCTTCACCGAAAAGACAACGTAGCCCTTTACGGATTAACAACAGAGTCCATTCTCCCAGTACTAATGCTGCTTCAAGCGGGAGGGAAGGTGCCTGAAGTTAAAATCAGGTTCCTTCTTAGGCGAGACGTCTCTATATAAAATCTCTGACGAATGAATGGACTTTTGAATGAGCTGGCTCAAAGCGAAACAAGTTAGTAGTGCTATGCCTGGTTCTTCGTCAGATCATCAAAATGAGATCTATGAGGACCTCGACCTTCCCTATCGAGAAGTCAAAGAACAAAGAAGAAAGATTCAGAAACGGGAAAGTGCACATGCGTTGGTATTTGTTGGCGTTCTGGTCCTTCTTTGGTCGTTTCCAACCGTGGGTTCTGCTCCAACCAATAAGCATCAAACCATTCTGGATCTTTTACATAGCTACAGTTGGGGCGCACTAGCGCTTATTTTTGGATACGCCTCCTTGAGGCTGAGAGTGACTCTTGCTGGGATCCTATTTTCCGCGGTTTCTCTCTACACTTTCTATCCTAGACTAACTGACATGTTAAACCTATGGGCGAAATGAATGTAACTGCTGCGATAATAGCGATTGGACTAGTCTCTACCCTGCGCTACGCAACTCAGCGAAAAGACCACTTAAGGTGAAATTGAAATTCGAGAAGTAGTGAGGAACTTCCGAATCATTGAGTGACAGAACAGATTTCAGGCATGAAAACGCGCCCTCAACAATTGTCTTCCGACGAGGGCCAGAGGCGTTTGCGGGCGAAGGCTTTGCCGGAACCAGTTTTCAGGTAGTCTTCAAAGTTGCGTCCTGTTCTCTTGTCGGGAAAAGCAGCGTAGAAGACCAGGCCAAACGGCGCGAATCGGGACGTTGAAGCGACTTCTCCACTGTTATGCTGCGCGAGACGTTGCTTGAGGTTCGTCGTGTATCCAGTGTAGCCGAAGGAGGGAGATTTGCGGCTTTGAATTCGGTAGACATAGACCATGAACTAATCGTATCACGGACTTGGCGAAGAGAAAGCCCTACTTCGCGGTCCTACGCCAAGGCTTCCCTCGGGTGGTGCGTGACCATCCGAAGCCTTGGGCTTGCCAACGCAAAAGGCGGTCGTTGACTCATAAGAAGGTTCGAAGCGGGAAAGCCCTACTTCGCCCCGACGTAGCGGGGCTACGAAGGGCCACCATCCTACGCCAAGGCTTCCCTCGGGTGGTGCGTGACCATCCGAAGCCTTGGCGTAGGATGGTGGAGGTGGCGGGAGTCGAACCCGCGTCCTACGGACGTTCAGGCAAGGCATCTACATGCTTAGCCGATTCTTTGGTTTCGCACTGGATCCGCTAAGCGGCACGCTGACCCGACACTAGCATCGATAAGATACGGCGCGGCGGACGATGCCGACGACGCGCTATGCCTGCTAGATGACGCCCCAACCAGTTAGCAGGTGTCCCCGGCGGGACGAGGCAAGCCTTAGGCTGCCATAGCTTCCGGAGCTGCGCCCGGGAAGCTGATTACGTTATCCTTGGCATTTAATAGCAAGGTGATCGCCTTGGTAACGGAGTGGAGCCATCATCTCCGGCATGCAACCAGACCCTACGGCCCGCAGTCGAATCCGGAACACCCCCAATTCAAACTGTGACCTTTGGTTTGCTGGACTGAGCAAAACCTTTCACAGAACTGAGTGAACTAGACTACCAATGGTCATCGATGGCAAACCGGAAAGTCGGGTTTCTTGATATTCGTTGAAGGACACTCTGTTTAGTCGGCTGACCTCTGACAACCCTCAATATGTACTCGGAAGGGAGCTGGAGGTTGGTTGATCAAAACGTTCCGCAATCGGACTCGGCTAAAATAAGACTCAGCTTCCATGACTTCTACCCAACTTGGCGGCCCTGTGGTGAGTTTGTTGAAATAAGCCTGCATCCTCCCGTTCGATGGATATGGTGGCCTCGGTTCTTCGAACCGGGGTTTTCGTTCGTAGAACTGGCCCCCGGAACTGAGTTCCGAGGCCACACTTACCAATTGTAAGAATGGGAGGAATTCTTGATATTCGCACCTGGATTTTTTCTTACCATCGTCGGCTTGTCAAAGATCTGCTGGGCTCCTATTTGTTTTCCATGCCTAACCGACGAGAATTCTTGGGTTCCCTCGCTGCGGGTGCTGGGTTGATTGGTTTTGGGTTTCGTTCGACCGCTCAGTCCGCTGTTTCACTTCCTCCGCTTCGCCTCGGTTTCTTTACTGACGTGCATGCCAGAACAGATTTGCGGGTCCCGGAAGCACTCAACCTTGCCGTAAAAGCAATGAACGAAGAAGAGGTCGATCTTTGGATTTGCGGCGGAGATGTAATCAACCGCGGATACTTGAAGGCAGCTTCCGAGTGTGTCGATTCCTTCAAGGTCTTTACCGATTTTCTTGGACAGATTGACCAGCCGGTCTACCCGGTAATTGGGAACCATGACCTTGCGGGGGCGTTTCCAGCCGATGGTTCCCCACCTGCAATCGATCCAACCGCACTTTGGCGGGATGCGTTCCAATTAGACGGGACCTATCAATCTTTCGACCACGGAGGGATTCACTATTTCCTCATAGATTCGGTCGAGCTCACTAGTCCTCCCCTATTCTACAGAGGATATGTAAATCAGGAGCAGATTGCCTGGTTGACCAAAGAACTCTCCAAAATCCCTGCCGAAAAACCGATTGTTCTGGTGAGTCATATCCCGTTTCGAACCGTCTTTATCCAGGTAGTCGAGAATCCAAGTGCTCCTCTGCCCGAAAATCTGGTGGTCGAAAACGCCAATGAAATCCTCGAGCTTTTCAAGGGACGCAACCTTCCCCTCGTTCTCCAAGGGCATCTCCATTCCAATGAACTCATTGATTGGGCGGGACGAACCTTCCTCATGGGTGGAGCCATATGCGGTGGCTGGTGGGAAGGTCCGAACCGGGATACCGGTTTCGGGTATGGGGTTGTTGACGTTTCAGATGGCCAGATCCAATGGACTTACAAAGGATATGGGTGGGCCTAGAGCAGATGGATTGCGAAAGAGGAAGAGTCTAAATCCCACCAAATATGCCAGAATTTAAGCGAATTGGTAAAGGTTACTAAACCGCGGCTCCTACGAAGCATGATGGCAAAAATCGAAATCGGCATCGCTATCGAATGCTCTCGAGACACGATTTCGATCCCGATAGCGAATCCCGAGTCCGTTTTATCTAAGTAGCGAATTGATATCGGAGTTCTGAAGGTTCTCCCTGACGGCTTGGTAGCAATTGAAAACAGGCGGGATCAAACGCTGCCTTCCCCTTGTGTCACAACCACGACAACTCGATGTATTCGTATCGTTAACCATTCCTTGCATCTGCCAGAGTATGGAGTCCATCTGGTGACGCCAGAAACCATCTTTCGGCCAACTTTGAAGTTTCCTGTTTTTTCTCACGGTTGCAAGGGGACTGTTCTCGAGGTCGGCATTCTAGAAGCAGCCGCCACGTAATGTGGCCTCAGATGAGCACTGTTCAACTTAGTCGCAAAGGGCTCGTTTAAGAGGATAACCTTTTGACCCTCAAAGGTGCGCGGCCCTGCTTCCACCCTTCCTATTTCCAGGATTCTAGCCTCATTTTCCCCAAATCTGGCCTTGATTTTCCCTCTCTGCACATCATTCTCATCCGTTTTCTCCCATCCAAACAAACGACTAGAACACTCCTACAATGGAAGACATTTCTCTCTCAGTTTCCAACCGTGAACGGGCAGGCAGCGGCGCTGCAGGTCGGATTCGTCGTGAAGGCAAAATCCCAGCTGTTCTCTATGGGGTCAGTGGGACCAAAAACCTTACCATCGATCGCGGTTCTTTTGTCAAAGTCTGGCGCAAGGCCGGGCAGTCTTCAATCGTGACCATTGAGGATGGAGACGGTTTCTCAGCTATGACCTTGATTCAGGATGTTCAGCGCAATGCCCTTACAGACGACTTTATGCATGTTGACTTCCTCGAACTGACGAAAGGACATGCAATTACTGCGAGCATTCCGGTCCACGTGCATGGCACTCCGGTTGGCGTTTCAACAGAAGGAGGCATCCTTGATATTCACCTGCACGAAGTGGAAGTGAAATGCCTGCCGAAGGACCTGCCACACCAGATCGACGTTGACGTCACCTCGCTGAATGTTGGCGATTCCCTCCACGTGAAAGATCTGCCCGTCCTCGAAGGTGTTGAGTACACCGGTGAAGACGAGTTGACCATCGCTGGAGTCGCTTCCCCTCGTGTGGAGGCTGAAGCTGCCGCTGAAGAGGAGATTGCTGAGCCGGAAATCATCAAGGAGAGGGCTGGTGATTCCGCCGAGGCGAGCTCCGAAGAGGAAAAGTAAGAGAGCTCCCTCTTTTTCCCAAACTACATAAATATGAATCGGGTGCGTATCATTGCCGGTCTCGGAAATCCGGGAGAGGAATATGAGAACACCCGGCATAATGCAGGTTTTCTTGCGCTCGATTCTTTTGCCGCGTCTTTCGACGGTCGTTGGGTGTGGGAGAAGAGGTTTCAGGCCGATACCTGCCTTGCCGAACTCTCTGGATACCCAGTCCTTCTGGTGAAGCCCCGCACTTTTGTAAACCGGTCGGGAGACTCTCTCGGTGCACTCGCACGGTATTATAAATTTGGGTCCGATCAGTTCTGCGTTTTATACGACGATATCACACTCGATCCTGGCCGGATTAAAGTGAGCCCATCTGGTAGCGCTGGTGGTCACAATGGAGTCGCCGATCTGCTCCAGAAGTTGGGGCCGGACTTTGTCCGCTTCAAAATCGGCGTTGGCGGTAAATCACACCCTGAGATGGATCTAAAAGACTGGGTTCTCGGGAGAATTTCCAAGGATGAGACTCCCTTTTTGGAGGAGTCCTACCAAAAAGTGCGTGCTGGACTTGAGCTGCTGGTTGCAGGAGGTGTTGAGCGTGCGATGAACGAATGTAACACTAGAAGCAAAGCATCATGATTAAGAAAACGAGTCGTAATTACAGAGCCACCTTCGTTCTAGATACCCGCGGCGTCGAGGCATCAGTGGACGAGCTTACTGAAGCCTACTCCAAGGTGATCGAAGAAGTGGAGGGGAAGGTTGATGCGGTGAAGAACCTCGGCAACCACGACTTCGCCCGTAAATCCGCAACCGGACTCTCAAACGGCATCTTTTTGCAGTATGATTTTGAAGGCCCGGCGACAGCGCCTGAAGGCCTACAGGAAAAGGTGCGTCTTGATCGAAAAGTGAACCGCGTTATGGTGGAGTCCGCTTAGGACTAGTAACCCTAAAGACTCATGGCTTCCTTCAATCGCGTCATCCTTATCGGGAACCTTACCCGGGATCCCGAGGTCCGATTTGCTAGTGGAAACAATGCTATTTGCAAATTTGGCTTAGCCGTATCGCGCAACTACACTACCCGTGATGGCGAGAAGCGTGAGGAGACGACTTTTGTCGACATCGATGCATTTGGAAAGGTCGGCGAAATTTTAGGGAAGTATCTTTCCAAAGGTCGTCCCGTCATGATCGAAGGACGCCTGCAGCTAGATACCTGGGAGTCGAAGGAAGGCGAAAAACGTTCCAAGCTCAAGGTGGTCTGTGAAAACTTCCAGTTCCTAGGAAGCGGCCGAGGCGACGAGGAAAGTGGTGGCTCGGGCTCTTACGAGCGTTCTTCTCCACCACCGAGAGAGAGTTCCTCCCGTTCTGGCAGCGGTCCTGCCGAAAATTTTGATGACGAAGACATCCCATTTTAACAGCAAAAGTATCACAATCTCATGGCACATTCAGAAGTTCTTCTCCTAAAGCCAGTCACCAACCTCGGTGGCGAAGGCGAAAAGGTAAGTGTAAAGTCCGGCTATGCTCGGAACTACTTGATTCCGCGTAAATTGGCGATTCCCGCAACGCGTTCAACCGAGCGTCAGATTGAGTCACTCCGCGTCCGCCGTGCGGAACGGGAAGCTGCGGAGCTAGAGGAGGCGCAAGCGGTGATGAGTAAGCTCGAGGGTCTGCGGGTGGCTATCGTCGTCAAGACAGGGGAAGGTGGCAAAATGTTCGGAGCGGTAACAGCTCAGGACCTCGTTGCAAAGATTGCTGAAAATGGAATTGAGCTGGACCGTAGACAGGTCCATCTCCCGGCCCCGGTAAAATCGATTGGTGACCACTCGGTCACAATCAAGCTCCATCCTCAGGTGCAGGGTGAGCTTAGGTTTGAAATTGTCTCCGAGAATCCGATCGAAGACTGATTTCTTCACTTTGAGGCGTGGCCTCGGAA
The DNA here is from genome assembly GCA_038744685.1 of Verrucomicrobiota bacterium. Lineage (NCBI taxonomy): Bacteria > Pseudomonadati > Verrucomicrobiota > Verrucomicrobiota bacterium. The sequence continues at coordinate 28,121 of JBCDMB010000025.1, read as the reverse complement.
CTAGGTTCCGGGGAAAGCGGAGTCCGTTGGATCTGACGGTTTTGTGTATTGTAGTGTCTCGCCTTCGGCAAGCCAAGAGCTCTTCAAGACATTCCTAGATCTATTTACCCACTCAGCGGTTCCCCGAAGGCTTACGCCCCCCCAGACCTCAGGAAGTTTCTGCTTCGAGTAGAATCCTCGCAATCTATCCCCGGTTCAAAGAACCAAGGCTACTTGGTAGACCTTACAACTCCAGTTCGCAGAAAGAATTTATTAATGTGAACAATTCTTACTGGAGTCACCCGTAACCGTTGGTAATCATCCATTCTGTGGCCGTCTGTTCTTCGTTTTTCAAACTGTTAAGTCTTTTACTCTAGTGGCACGCGAAGAACAAAGAAACGGGCAGCAGCGCCGTTCAAAGACACGATCCAATGGGGAAGACTTTGGAGGGATCAGCAAAAAGCAGCCGCACAGTATCGAGGCAGAACGTGCCCTCCTGGCTGCCTGTATGCGGGAGAATGCCACCGAGATTATCACCGACTGCATCAACGCTAAAATTGATGTGGAATCGTTTTTCAGACCCGCTCACAAGAATATGTACGGCGCACTCATTACTCTCAATAGCGAGGGTATTGAAATCGACGAGATCACTCTGGAGGAAAAGCTGCACACTCTAGGACTTCTCGATGAGACCGGAGGCCGTTCCTACATCAACGAGGTCTCGGAGTCTGTCGGATCCACTGCATTTGCCGCGAACTGGATCGAAATCGTAAAGGCAAAGTCTCTCCTCCGGCAGCTGATTCGTCTGTCCAATGAGACGATGGAGCGATGCTACGAAGGGCAGGACGATATCACTGCTTTTCTTTCAGAGGTTGAATCCGAGATATTCAGGATTGGGGAGACACAGGTTACCGATTCTGCACAAGAGATCGGAAAGCCGCTCGAGAACGTGATCAAGATGATCAACGACATCCTCGCGAAACGGCATAGCAGCTATGGAACAAGAAGCGGATTTGCAGACCTTGATCGCTTGACCTTCGGTTTTCATGCCGGGGAGATGATTGTTCTGGCCGCGCGCCCGTCGGTCGGAAAAACCAGTCTTGCGATGAACATTGCCGAGAACGTCGCGATTGGTGATTCGCGCAACCCCGATCCGAAGACGGTATTGGTTTTTAGTTTGGAGATGAGTTCGGAAAGTCTGGCGCAGCGCATCCTTTGTAGTCGGGCTGGAGTCAATATGAACAAACTGCGGGACGGTTTCTCGTCCCGGGATGAACAACAGGCAATCGTCGAAGCGGCCAAGGAGATTGGTCAGTCAAAGATCGTAGTCGATGATCAGGGGAATCTAAATATTCTGGAGGTCCGGGCAAAGGCTAGGAGGGTAAGCGCGCGGAGTAAGGATCTCGGCCTTGTCATCGTCGACTACCTGCAGCTGGTTGCCGGCATGGATAATCGCGCCTCCAGGGAAAATCAGATAGCCGAGATTTCACGGGGCATGAAGGCTATGGCAAAGGAGCTTAAAGTGCCGGTTTTGGTCCTTAGCCAACTCAATCGTGAAAGCGAAAAAGAAAAAAGGGATCCCAGGATGTCTGATCTGCGGGAGTCGGGTTCGATTGAGCAGGATGCCGACGTCGTAATGCTTCTTCATAGACCCCGTAGAGAGGATCAAGAGGAAAACGAACGCCCAGACGACATTGAGAAGATCCGCCTCATCCTTGCCAAACAACGAAACGGCCCTACGGGCGTAATCGACCTAGCCTTTCTCCGAAAGTTCACCAAATTTGCCGATCACATCGAAGCCAATCAGGTGGGTGCAGGGGAGTTCGGGTAGGAAGAAAACACCACCCCGTCACGCTAAAGCGCGCCACCCCTCCTCGTAAACGAAGAGGGGAGCTTCTTTGAGGGAGAGGTCTTGTCCCTAATTCCCCTCTTCGCACCCGAGGAGGGGGGACCGCCTTCCGGTGGTTGGGTGGTGTGCTCTCAATTGAAAGAAATCTCTACTCATTTCCCTTGAAACCAACTAAACCTCTAGCACCCATCGCAGTCTTTAGACTTGGTTTTCTTAGTGTCCTCGAAGAAGAATATAAATGCCTTGCGGCGTAAACTCCGCAACGAAGCGACTCCTGCTGAAGCGCGCCTGTGGACTTTACTCAAGAATCGCCAGTTGGAGGGAAGGAAGTTTAGAAGACAGCAAGGAGTTGGTGAATTTATTGTAGACTTCTACTGTCCCGCTGAGCGCTTGGCGATTGAGCTCGATGGTCAGGTTCATGAAGGCGTGATCGCAGAGAACTTGGACCACGAAAGAACTCAAGTCATCAAAAGCAAAGGAGTTCGCGTGATTCGATTTGAGAACAGAGCGATTTTTGAACACCCCGATTGGGTGCTTGAGCAGATCAAGAAGCATTTCACCCGTCGGCTTTTTGATTAGATCGGCTGCACCACCCCGTCGCGCTGAAGCGCGCCTTTTAGAGGAAGAGTTTCTCCCCAATTCCCCTCTTCGCTGGCGAGGAGGGGGGAACCACCGTCAGGTGGTGGGGTGGTGAATCCAATTTCAATAGGAACCTCTTACAACACCAACCAATCCCTTCAATACCTCCCTACTTCAGAACTTCGGCTCTGTGGAACAAAAAAGGGATTCGATTGACCGCACTCCACTAGCGACCAACCCTACCTGTGTGGAAAGTGCATTCGACGCAATCATTGTTGGTGGAGGACACAATGGATTGATCACTGCCGCCTACTTGGCAAAAGCAGGACGAAACGTAGCCGTTTTCGAAAGACGTCCGATCATCGGAGGTGCGGTCTGCACTGAGACTGACCGAATTCCGGGCTACCGTATCGACGTGGGTAGTTCCGCTCATATTATGATCCATCAAACACCGGTTTTGAAGGATCTCGCGCTTGCCCGATACGGACTCGAATATTTGGAGATGGACCCTTGGGGCTACTCCCCTCTCCCCGCGAATCAAGGTCCGGCAATCCGGTTTTACAAAGACGTTCACAAGACCTGTGAGAGCATCGCTGCGGTGAGTTCTCAGGATGCAGAGGCCTATCTCGTCTTTACGGAAGCATGGAAGGAAATCAACGAGGGGGCTCTTCAAGCGTTTCTACGTGCGCCGACACCTTGGAATCTCTTTCGTTCCTTTTTTGGAAAGTCGATCAAAGGCTTTGGTCGGATCGACATGTTACGGAAGATCTTCGGCCCTTACGGGCAATTGGTCGAAGAAACATTTGAGAACGAGCAGCTCAAGGCTGCTATCCTCTGGCTGGCAGCGCAATCCGGTCCAGCCCCCTCCGAAATAGCGAGTGGAAACTTTGCCGGTTGGCATGCGATGTATCACCAAAGTGGAATGAAGCGAGCGAAAGGTGGTAGCGGAGCCTTAACGCAAGCCCTCAAAGCAGCGATCATCGCAAATGGAGGAACTGTTCGTGAAGACGCTCCCGTAAGCCAGATTCTTACCGATTCTTCGGGTAAAAAGGCAACAGGAGTAGAGCTGGAAAACGGTGAAGAATTCAGTGCAAAGATCGTTGTAGCGGCCTGCCACATTAAAACGACTGTCGAAAAACTCCTTAGCGAAGCTCCTCTCCCAAACCGGATCCGTGCGGGCGTTGCGAAGCTCCGAATCGGCAATGGTTTCGGAATGATTGTTCGGTGTGCGATGGACAGCCTGCCGAACTATCCCGGCGAAGATCTGCACAATGGGGTGGGAGATTGCCACAACGGTCTGCAGCTCCTTTGCAGCTCACGGGATGAAATCGATGATGCTTACGGAGACTTTGTCCGCGGACATCCGCCGACCAATCCAGTTCCGTTGGCTATGACGTTCTCCGCTCTCGACCCGACCCTCGCCCCGGATGGGAAGCATGTTCTTTTCGTGTGGGGGCAGTATCATCCCTATGAGTTGCGCAATGGAGAGAACTGGGACGCTATCGCTGATCGAGAGGCGGATAAGCTCCTCGCTGCCGTCGACCGCTATGCTCCAGGCACCTCTGAGAAAGTGATCGACCGCTACATTCAAACTCCGTTGGAAATCGAGCGACTACACGGTCACCACCGGGGTAATGTGATGCACCTCGAAATGAGTCTCGACCAAATGTTCTTTTTTCGCCCGATGCCGGAGCTATCGAGTTACAAAGTTCCGGCGGTCAAAGGCCTTTACCTCACGGGTGCGAGCACTCATCCCGGCGGAGGAGTCTGGGGTGCTTCCGGTCATAACACCGCAAAGGTGATTTTGGGCCGGTAGTGAACGGGCAATTTGTTGGGCGAAAGTTTGAGGAGAAAAAGCACTGGGGAAGTTCCTTCCGTTTAGCCGTTCATCCTGTCGGGCTAACTCGTCGTGTGGGAATACCGCTTCACCGAAAAACCATCTCCCCGATAGACGGTTTCGGGTGCCTCAAAGTCTTCCTCAAAAAGTGGAAAGTGGGCATCTCCTACGTGCTCTCCTTCGACAAGGGACAAATAAATTTCCTGCAGGTAAGGCATCACTAGCCGGTAGATCTCTCCTCCGCCAATCACGAAGATTCGTTCATGATTCCCTAGTTTGTCATTTAAATCGGATAGGTTGGAGAAGACCTCAACTCCCTCCGCATTCGATAGTGACCGAGAAAGCACAAGATTCCTCCGCTTCGGAAGCGGACGTCCAATGGATTCGTAGGTTTTCCGCCCCATAATGACTGTTCCTCCAACCGTCAGTTTTTTGAAAAACTGCAAGTCCTCCGGCAGATGCCAGGGTAATTGTCCATCTTTTCCGATCACCCGATTTTGATTCATGGCGACTACCGCAATCCAGGTTCCGCGGGTCTCCATGATCGAAAACTAGACTGCTACTGGAGCTTTGATCGCCGAGTAGGGATCATAGCCCTGGAGGGAGAAATCCTCGTAGACGAATTCGTTCAGTTCTTTGCGGTCCGGATTGAGCTGCATCGTGGGGAGAGGGCGAGGCTCTCGGGAAAGCTGCAACTCCGCTTGCTCTCGATGATTCGCATACAAGTGGACATCACCAAACGTATGAACAAAGTCCCCTACTTCCAAGCTACACACTTGTGCCATCATCTGAAGAAGCAAGGCGTAGGAGGCTATATTGAAAGGAACCCCCAGAAAAATATCCGCGCTTCTTTGGTAGAGCTGACAGCTCAATTTTCCCTCGGCCACGTAAAACTGAAATAGAGCATGACAAGGTGGAAGAGCCATTTCTCCAACCTCACCTGGATTCCAAGCGAGCACCAAATGACGCCGGCTATCCGGATTGGTTCGCAAGGATCGGACCACCTCAGCAATTTGATCCACGGTTTGCCCATCCGGGCCCTGCCACGAACGCCACTGTGCACCATAAACGCGCCCCAGATTGCCATCCTCATCGGCCCACTCGTCCCAGATAGACACACCATTTTCTTGAAGCGAGCGGACGTTGGTTTCGCCGCGTAGAAACCACAGCAGCTCATGAATGATCGAGCGCAAATGGACCTTTTTCGTGGTTACGAGGGGAAATCCCTCCTCCAAAGGGAAACGTAACTGCGCTCCAAAAAGAGACCAGGTTCCTGTCCCGGTCCGGTCATCCCGGAAGCTCCCCGTTTCGAGGATCTGGCGCATCAAATCCAGATAGGCTTTCACCGCTCAATCCTTATCCTCAGGTGAAGCGGTGACAAGGTTCCATTCCCGGGAATCACTCTCGAATTCGATCTGGAGAGCCTCTTCTGATTTCAGCTTGATGTTTCCACGGGCAAGCGGATCCGACGGGATTCCACCCTTATAGTCTTCATCGGCTACCCAATAACGAAACTCAACTGGTTCCTCATTAAGATTCCAAAAGGTAAGAGTCACCGCGTAACCGGTAAATCCGAACTTGGGCAGAGTCTCTTCCCGAAAGTACACGCCTCTTGTTCCGTCACCTCGAACCGCTGTCCAACCCTCAGGTGCCGAAACTTCAGCTTCGAGCCGATACCATCCCTCCCTCCGGGAAACGATGAAAGTGCCGTCCCATACCTCTCCTGGTTTGAGACGGATGGGGTCATCCCCGAGAAACGAGGCGAAGTAGCCAAAAACGGATGGGGTGCGGCGGCGAACATCGAATTTTGTGATCTCCACTGGCACAGAGTCCGCATTTCGAATCTCGATTGAAGCTGGAAATCCGATTCCCCGTCCTTCGGATCCGGATAACTGCCGGCCATCGGTCTGTTGCAGAGGCGGCGACTCCACTCGGCTACTCCCCACTTTGGTGCGAGCCTCGAGGTCGGGAAAGTCCATGATTCGTTCGAAGGGTCCAAATTCTTGATCAGCCAGGTCGCCCATACCCTCGGCCAACTCGAGTTGAAGTTCCGCTTCACTCTTCCCCGATTCATTGGATAGACTTGAGCAGCCACACAAAGCCCCGAATCCAGAGAGAATCCAAACAAAAATAGAGACCCCTCTATAACTACTGTTTTTCTTTCGGGTCATTCGACACTAACAACGCCGGGAGAATCGTCGAGGGTCAGGACGGACCGATCGGATCCTTGTTGCAACCCGAGGTAAGCTCCAAAAGAAAACGGGAAAACTCGTCCCACTCTGCCTCCGTTGCGTTCGCCAAAGCTGCACACCTTTTTACAATTGCGCTCCCAACAACAACGCCAGAAGCCATACCTGCGGTCGCCCGAACATGATCATGGGTCGAGATGCCAAACCCAACAACGACAGGATAGTCCGTTGTGGCTTGGATTGCGGCGACAGCCTCCTTAACTCCCTCGGCCAACTCCGAACGTTCCCCAGTGACTCCTTCGCGAGATACGTAGTAGACAAATCCGGTAGCGACACCGGTGATGATCGGGATCCGTTCTGGAGGCGTTGTCGGAGCAACGATAAACACGGTCGACATCCCCTCCTCTTTACAAATCTCTAGGTATTCCCCTGCCTCTTCGGGTGGAAGGTCCAAAACCAACAGTCCATCTACTCCGGCATCTACTGCCTCCCGGACGTATTCACGAATTCCTTTCGAATAAACCAGATTGTAATACGTGTAGAAAACTATGGGAGCTTCGTCAGTAAATTCCCGCACCCGGCGAACCAGGCGAAAGACATCCTCAGAGTGCATCCCTGAAGCAAGAGCCCGCTCTGCCGCCCGTTGGTTGGTTGGACCGTCTGCCAGGGGATCACTGAAAGGTACTCCGATTTCAAGAACATCCACACCGGCCTTGACCAAGCGGCGAAAGACTTCGACGGAAGTCTCAAAGTCAGGATCGCCCGCGCACGCGTAAGAGACGAAAGCAGCAGATTTCCCAGCGGAAGCGAGTCGGCTCGGATCGAAAGCGTTGGCAATACGATCGCTGTTGACCATTTCCGAAGGAGCGGTGGATCAGATTACCAATGACGAGGTATCCGTAGTCGGACGACCTACGACTATCGACCCTGCTCAGCCAAACGCTTTTCTTTCACAAGGCTCGCACGTTTACCAATGCGTTCCCGCATGTAGTACATTCTCGCCCGCATCGTCACGCTTTCGCGGTCGACCTCGATCTTTTCGATGTTCGGCGAGTGAACTGGAAAGACCCTCTCACAACCAACACCGGAAGCAATCCGGCGAACCGTGAAAGTCTCATTGATTCCGGAACCTTTGCGGGCGATCACGATCCCTGCAAAGATCTGGATACGAGTCTTCTCGCCCTCGCGGACACGGGTGTGGACCTTGACCCCATCGCCAACCTTAAACTGGTCGCGACCCTCCTGGAGTTGTTCCTTGGTGATTTCAGAAAGTACTGGCTTCATAACGGCGATCTGGAATTAGCGTAAACAGAGGAAAAAACTAGTTTTCGTCTCTTGGGTCAAGTGAAGAAGCGGTGAAAATGGGGCAACATCAGTTCTGGCATCCGAAGGAGGGAAAGGCTCCGCAATCAAAGGATTGGGCGACTCGCCCGCAGAATCGTTTCGTGGTCTCGTTTCTGCGAATTGGGGGAGAGAGCTTGATTGTTTACTTCATGGAATTGCCTCCGAGCCTCCCGGACGGAACGGAGTCCGTCCCTCCCCGTTTAAATAACATCCAAATTTTTGGCGAAAAAGGAATTGCCACAAGCGCCCAGTATGCCACCCTTACCCGTTTTCCCGGACGGGTAGCTCAGTTGGTTAGAGCAACTGGTTTACACCCAGTAGGTCGTGGGTTCGAGTCCCTCTCCGTCCACCAGCCTTCGTCCGCTCCTTCGGATCGGCACTTCGGCTGCTAGTTACCCTTGTAGGTTATTACAATGGGTGGGCGCCCAAAGCGAAATTCTAGTCTTCGACAAATCTACGAATTTCCACGCTGTAAACATCAAGGGTGTCACCTGGCGCTTGTCGAACTGCCGATAAAACCAAGGCTCCCTCAGTAGATCCTTTTGGAGGGACGCCGAATACATGAAAGGTCCCTTCAGTATTCAGCTCGGTCTCCGGCAAACGAAGGGCCCTGGTCGTTCCAAGGGGTCTCCCATCCTCTGCCTTCCACTCGAAGTAGAACGATGTACGATTCCCAAGACTGGTCTTTGCCCCTACCCTGACGATTCCTTCAAAAACTTGTCCGCGCTCTACGGGAAACTCCCTTGCTAACCCGATTGCGTAGGCGTTCAAAAACCGAAGGTATTCCTGTTTCCCATCACCTTTGTAAGAAACCTCTACCCTTTCCGAAGGGCTGATCAAAAGTTTCCACGGCTCAGAAAGACTGAGTTCCCAGTTTTCGTTCCCGAGTGTCTCGATTTCACCCAAGTCCTCTCTCAAGTTTTCGGTCTTTTCGAGGCTCTCCCAGTTGTCGTCCGAAGCACTCCGTGCAAGCCCGAAAATAAACCGTGCGGTCGAATCGTCCAATCGGGACGATTCAGCAAAGAGCCAATCCCAAAAACGGAGCCTTTCTTCGGGAGAAAGTTGAGAAACGATTTTACGGGCAGCGTGAAACGTGGGATCCGACTGCGAGAAAACGGTTCGGACGGTCTCTCGTGTCCAAACACCCTGCCTCAGGCTTTCAAGAACAGCCATCCATTTGGCACGTGCGTTCAGGAATTCGACAATCTCTATTGGAGTGAGACTTTGTCTTTCATCGAGAACCAATTCTTCTCTCGCCTTTTGCATTCGAAAGAAGGCTAGCGTCAACTCCCAAGTGGTTCGCACGGCATCGACCCGGGTCTTGTATACTCCTTCTCCCGAATCGACGAGCGCTTGGTCCAACATTTCGGTCATTGCGGAAATATCGTCTTCATCAAAAAGAGCGATGCCACCCTCGTCTTTGTAAAACTTAATCCAAACAGCACTGCCACCCTGACTCATCCATATCCAACGGGCCCGGTCGTAGAACTCACCCATCTTTTGCGCCGCAGGTCCAAAGAACTTCACCAAAAACTCTTCCTCCAGCTCTCCCGGATCAAGGGTTGGATCCCAAAGCATTCTCGCGACCGACCAAGGGACGTCGCCGTGAAAAGGCCAAATCGCATTTACCTCTCCAAAATAAGCGCGCACTCCCGTTTCATAAGCATCCCGAATCCTCTGACCTACGATTAGATTAGCCCTCCGTGGAAACGGATTTGGAGCGCTGTGAAGATAGTCGTATATCCCAACAAGTCGAGGACCCGCGCTCACCCACTCCCGAACCAGTTCACGATCCTCTTCAGTAAAGTCGACGTCGTAACCCTGACTTCGATCAGCCGTGAGGTAAGGGAGGATCATCGGATGAACGGGAAAACTTGGAACATTCTCCACCCACATGTAAGAAAGACATCCAAGAAACCGATCCGGGAACTCTAGCGAAACCACCTCTGCGACCCGATTCATGAAATCAAAGACCAGATCCGAGTAGTCAGGTAGATCACGAAAATATCGCATCGGCCGAGTGAGCTCACGAATCTGCTCATTGTCCCCGTAGTGATTGTTGTCGTTGATCCCCAAAGAAAAGGTCAAGCGATCAGGCGACTCTTGGAAGGCTTCAATCGCCGCCCTTGCCGCAGTCTCAACCACAAGATCGGAGGTCAAGTCGGGTTGAGACCTCCAAAGAGGGTGTCCCTGTCCAGGTGAATTCTGAGGATCCCAGTCCACTGCTAGGGTTTCCGGATTCGCTAGAAAGAATTCACGATCAAAGATCCGTCGCAGATTGTGAGAATAGGAGTATGAACCCCTGAGGCGGTTTCTTCGCGTCCAAGTCTCAGCTTCCTCGCTCCTACCCACCGTCAACCGCCGCGAAAAATAAGCCGGCTGAAACTCGTAGGTTCCGTAGGGAATCCGCCAATTCGCTCTTTCCGGCGTGTAGGTCCCGTCGGCTCCTGGCCAGAACCAACGAACCCCGCCAAAATGATCCAACAGCGTGTAAAGACCAAACTCCCACCCTAGTGGATCATTTGCCCGTATCGTGAGGACGCGCGAGCTTACTTCGAGAACAAACCGATCGTCTCCGCGATCTGAGATAAATGGGCTAGGCGGGAACCCGTGGCCCTCATCAAATTCGATCACCGGACGAATAGAAGCCAAGTCCTCTTGCTCTGTCACGATCGATATCGATTCACCACCCATAGATTCGACTTGTCTGGAGAATTCCTCAGCGGCACCTCTTAGCTGGGGGGGAGTATTGACAGGCAACTTCAATAGTGCGCTTGAGCGATCCTTTTCAAACACCGAAAACACTCCAGGGTGAGACCGATTCTTTCCTTCTCCCCTATGAGAACTCGGAACAGCACTCACCAAGGAGCAGGCGAATACGGCCAGAAAAGCGACCAGCAATCTAATGATAAACCAAAGCAACTCCTTATTTGAAAGTGAGGCGACCTGCTTGGCAACCATGGTTGCTGTCCAGTCGGTAATGACTCCAAACAAGCAACTCGATCAAAACTAAGAACCTAAACGCTAGGAATCGGGAAGAAGAATACACGAGGTCGGTTTTGATGGTTATTATCCGGCTACTCGTCCAATTCGCGATGGGTCACCTTCTCTGATCGGGAGCCAAATCAACTTCGCTGCACCAGAAGGCCATCCTCTTCGCTCCACCATCTTGAAAGAGAAAGCCGATCGTGGAACCACTCATTCAAATCTGCCCAGCTGCCACTTCCTTTAGGCTTGCTCACATTTCGTCAGACTCAGACTCTCAGGTCTTCATTCCGATCTTCCGAATCGACTTATGGTTTCAATCCAAGCGTTCAATTCTCGCCTATCGGCAGTCGTCGCACTGCTCACTACCCTTTTCTTGGCGGGATGTTCCATTCCACAGCCGGATCCGCGAAAAGAAATGACTGAAATGGCTCCAACTGGCGGCTGGGATGCCGGAGGAGAAGCCGGACCAGTTGCCAACGATTGGATTGCCACCTTTAACGATTCCAAGCTCGTGGATCTCGTAAACGAGGCCCAGGAAGCAAACCCCGATCTCGCAGCGACTGCTGCCTCCCTGTCGGCTGCTATCGCCCAGGCTCGCCAGGCTAATTCCGCACTTTTCCCGCAGCTGGACGCAGGCGCAGTCGCCAAACAGTTCCACATTTTTGAACTTACCGAAGAAGAGAGGTTTCTCGGGCTGGAAAGAAACGACACTGAGCTCGGCATTTCACTGGATCTAGCGTGGGAACTGGATGTATGGGGGCGCATATCCGATTCCGCAAAGAGTGCCGCACTCTCAGCCTCCGCAACCGCTGCAGACTATGCAGCAGCCCGACAAAGCCTGGCAGGCCAGGTAGCCAAGGGGTGGTTTCAGGCCATCACCGCGAAACAACAACTGGAGCTTGCGGAGGAGTTCGTGGCCAATTTTGCGGAGACCTTCCGAATTACCGAAGCCCGCTTCAATGCCGGCGACGTATCCGCGCAGGATACCTTTACCGCTAAAGCAGATCTCGCCAACTCCCGCCAGGACGTAGAGGAGGCTCGATTCTCGCTCCGTTTTTCAATCCGAAGCCTGGAGATTCTACTTGGGCGGTATCCATCAACGGACCTTTCGATTGCCGACTCTCTGGGATCGGAGTTGGTTGATGTTCCCGCGGGCCTGCCATCAACCCTTCTCGAGCGCCGTCCTGACTTGATTGCCGCTGACCGTCGCGTCGCTTCCGCTTTCTTCCTCGCCAATTCCGCATCAGCCGCTCGCCTACCCCAGTTCTCGCTCAGTGCTTCCTATCAGTCCACCTCAGACAACTTTGGCGACTTGTTCGATGCAAAGAGTATGCTCGTCAATATCGGACTGAATCTGTTCCAGCCATTGTTCGACGCGGGGCTTCGGAGAGCAGAGTTCGAGGAGGCTGAAGCGGACCAGATGGTAGCAGTCGCTACCTACCAATCGACCGCGCTTTCTGCTTTCCAGGAAGTAGAAGACGCTCTCTCTTTGGAGAAGTCTCTCTTTGAGCAGGTTCATGAGCTGGAGATTGCCGCAGAGAGCTACGAAAAAGCGCGGGAAATTGGTGAGATCCGATACCGCGAAGGAGAGACGGATCTCACCAGTCTCTTGGTAGTCCAGCGTGAGGCGCTTGCTGCGCAGGCCGATTTGTTGACAGCACAAGGCCAGCTCTTCACCAATCGCGTTGATCTCTACCTCGCTTTGGGAGGAAACTTTGAAGAAGGCCCGATCAACGATTCACCCGCCCCGCCACCTCTGCCGTCTCAAGAATAAGAAGACTAATTTTCCGATAACATGACCACGCGACTCGCTCACCTTCCTCTGTTCCTTTTTGTTTTTCTAACGGGTTGTTCCAACGAGAGCGAGCAGTCTGCTCAGCCTCCAGCCCCGACTGTCCAGGTGATGACTGTCGAACCAACGAACGTGGCAGTCTTTGGCGAAATCGTCGCTACCCTCGATGGAAAGGTGAACACCTTCGTTCGTCCAAAAGTAGAAGGATACCTTCTTACGCAAGAATACTCGGATGGCACCGCGGTCACGGAGGGCCAACTGCTCTTCACCATTGACCCCGATACGCTCGAGATCGCTGTTCAGGGGGCCGCAGCAGACTTGGAAGAGGCGAAAGCGCAGCTTGTGAAAACCCAGATTACCGTAGAACGCGATAAGGAATTGATTAAAGCCGACGCGATCAGCCAGAAGCAGCTCGATAATGCGATCCAGTCAGAGCAAGCCGCTCAAGCCAACGTTGAAGCCGCCGAAGCCGCTCTAAACAACGCGAAACTCAACCTGAGCTATGCCAAGGTATATTCTCCGATCAATGGCATCGCCGGCAAGGCCCAGGCGGACATCGGAGACCTAGTCGGACCCAGCAGCACTCTCGCAGTGATCTCGAACCTCGATCCGATCCAAGCCGTATTCTACATACCCGAAAAGGCCTATCTTGAAAACGCCACTGAGCTGCAACGGATTTTGAACAAACCGTTCGAAGAAAGGCCATCTAACCTCGAGCTCATTTTTGGGAACAATCAAACGTACGCAGAGAAGGGCAAACTGCAGTTCATTAACCGTCAAATCGATTCCGGGACAGGAACGATTGGAGTCTTCGCTCTTTTCCCGAATGAGGATAATTTCCTGCGCCCAGGTCAGTACGTAAAGGTCCGGGCTCAAACACAAACTCTTGAGAATGCTATCCTCGTTCCCCAGCGGGCCCTCATGGAAACGCAAGGGATGTTTTCGGTGTTTGTGGTGAACAGCGATAAAACAGTCTCTTTGACTCCAGTCACCCGTGGGATCACAAAAGGAAGCAACGTCGTCATAACCAAAGGCCTAAAGGACGGGGATTCGGTTGTAATTGAGGGCCTTCAGAAAGCCAGCAACGGCGCCACGGTAAACCCAACACCGTGGAAGCCAACTTCTGGGTCTGGAAACACCGACGACCCGCCCGACACATCCGACGGCGACAGCTCCTCATCAACCAAAGAGACTACTTTGTAGGTCCTGTTTAGCTAAGCCAAGAAAGTCTCGGAATGTACAAGTTTTTCGTAAACCGCCCAATCGTCGCAATGGTGATTGCGATCCTGACGGTTATCGTCGGCCTCGTCTCACTGACGATGCTCCCCATCGCTCAATATCCCGAAATTGTTCCTCCACAAATCAAAGTCAACGCGACCTACCCGGGAGCCGATGCGGTCACTGTCGAAGAGTCCACCGCACTACCCATTGAGCAGCAAATGAGCGGAGTGGACGGCATGCAATACATGTCCTCCACCAGTTCCAACAACGGCCTTCTCTCCCTCACGGTAAACTTCGAACTGGGGACTGATATCAATACCGACCAAATCCTCACCCAGATGCGGGTGAGCCAAGCGGAGTCCCAACTTCCCCAGCAGGTGCGGGATATGGGCCTCGTCGTCGAGAAGTCACTCGCTTCCCCTTTAATCCTCTTCGCAATCACTTCGCCTGACGACTCCCTCGATAGCCTTTTCCTCTCCAACTATGCCGTCATCAACCTGAACGATCCCTTCACACGGCTGAACGGCGTCTCCAGCGTGACTATTTTCGGTGCAGGAGACTACGCCATGAGGATCTGGATCGATCCAAATGTCCTCGCCAGTCGAAACATTACCGTAACCGAGATTGCTGACGCGATTCAGAGTCAAAACACCGTTAACCCAGCCGGAACCATCGGTGGCGAGCCGGTGCCAGCCGGCCAGGAGTTCACCTACTCCGTTCGGGCACAGGGCCGTCTTACCAGTGCAGAAGAGTTCGGAAATATCATTATCAGAGCCGAGGAGGATGGTTCGGTGGTCCGGGTTCAGGATGTAGCGCGAATTGAACTGGGAGCACAAACCTACACATCGGAAGGTAAGTTCAACGGGAAACCGGCGGCGATCTTGGCACTCTACCAAACTCCGGGCTCGAACGCTCTAACGGCAGCTACGGATGCAAGGAATTTGATGGCTGAGATGGCAGAGAACTTTCCCGACGGTATGGAGTATACGGTAGCTCTCGATACAACCGAAGCCGTCACCGAAGGAATCAAAGAAATCCAGCGAACGCTTTTTGAGGCTTTGGCCCTAGTGGTCCTTGTCGTCTTTATTTTCCTTCAAGGCTGGCGGGCAACGATCATCCCACTTGTTGCCGTCCCGGTTTCTTTGATCGGAACGTTTATTGTTTTCCCGATGCTCGGGTTCTCGATCAATACCCTTTCATTGTTCGGCCTCGTGCTCGCGATTGGAATCGTGGTCGATGATGCGATTGTGGTGGTCGAGGCGGTGGAGCGTTACATCGAGCGCGGATTGTCTCCGAAAGATGCCACTATGCATGCAATGCATGATGTTAGTGGACCGATCTTCGCCACCAGTATGGTGCTGACGGCGGTTTTTGTCCCGACCGTTTTTATTCCCGGGATTACCGGTGAACTCTATCAGCAATTTGCGATCACGATCGCGATTTCAGTCCTGATTTCGACGTTCAATGCTCTCACCCTCAGTCCCGCACTTTCTGCCATCCTCTTAAAGCCCCGAAAGAAAGTCCGTGGCCCTCTGGGATGGTTTTACGGTAAGTTCAATAAAGGTTTCGATAAGGCTACCGATAAATACGTTTCTTTATGCGGAAGCCTGATCCGCAAGAGCTTCCTGGCAGTGGTCTTTATCATTTTCTTTGCCGGCCTTGGTGGATTCAGCGCCAGCCGACTCAACCCTGGGTTTATTCCCTCGGAAGACCAGGGATACGCTTTTGCAGCGGTCAATCTTCCTCCTTCCGCATCCCTGCAGCGGACTATAGCGGTAAACGACCAGGTGAACGATCTGATTGCCTCTGTTCCAGGGGTGCAAGCCGTCACCGCGGTTGCGGGCTTCAATCTTCTTTCCGGGGTCATGAATTCTTACAGTGGGTTCTTTTTCATCACCCTTGAACCATGGGAAGAGCGTTATTCGAGAGAGAATCTTCGCGAAATGAACCTTCGCGCGATTTTCAAAAAACTGAACGAAAAGTTATTTGATTTACCCGAGGCGATTGGTTTCTCGTTTCCTCCCCCTGCTATCCCTGGGATCGGGACTTCGGGAGGGGTGACGTTTATGCTCCAGGATAAAAGCGGACGAAGCCCGGAGTTCCTCGAACAGGAAACCGAACGTTTTATCGAGGAAATCACGAAAAGCCCCGAAGTCTTGCGGGCCTCGACCACCTACAGCGCCAGTATCCCCCAAATCTATGTGGACGTGGATCGGGATAAGGTCCTCAAACAAGGAGTCCCCTTGGCTAGTGTGTACCAGACTCTCCAAGCCTTTATGGGGGGTGCTTTCATCAACTACTTCAATCGCTTTGGGCGCCAATGGCAGGTTTACCTTCAGGCCGAGGGAGACTTCCGAACCGACGTCCAAAATCTTGACCTGTTCTACGTGCGAAATACCGATGGTGACGCCGTTCCCCTCAACACCTTTACTACGACAGAGAGGCAGCTCGGGCCTGAGTTTATCCAGCATTTCAACATTTTCCGCACGGCGCAGATCAATGTGAGTGCAGCACCGGGATATTCGACAGGTGATGTGATGGCTCTTCTCGAGAGCACCTTCGACTCCACGATGGACCGGACGATGGGTTATGCTTACAGCGGCATGTCTTATGAGGAGAAAGTGGCCGCCACTGGAGTTTCTCCCGTCGCAATCTTCGGTCTATCTCTCCTCTTTGTATTCCTTATCCTTGCCGCTCTCTACGAAAGTTGGACCCTGCCGTTTAGCGTTCTGCTAAACCTGCCTATTGCGATTGCGGGTGCCTTCCTCGCACTTTGGGCATGTGGAATGGAGAATAACATTTACGCGCAGATTGGGATGGTGATGTTGATTGGTCTTGCTGCTAAAAACGCCATTCTGATCGTCGAATACGCGAGACAGCAAAGGCAAGAGCACGGGAAGTCGATTCGGGACGCAGCTCTTGAGGCAGCCCATTTGCGGCTCCGTCCGATCCTGATGACTTCATTCGCGTTCATTCTAGGTTGCGTGCCGCTGGCAACCGCTCTCGGAGCGGGAATGGTCTCACGCAGGATCCTCGGTATGACCGTGATTGGTGGGATGCTTTTCGCTTCATTCATAGCGATCTTTGTGATTCCCGCCAGCTTCTACATCATCGAAAAACTGACTGAAAGAAAGAAACTAAAAGAAAATGATGAGCCGGTAGAGGGTGCCGTCGTCACCGGCGACTCTACTTCGTGAGTTGAGCAAAAGACTAGCAGTCCGCCTTGTGCCTCTGAAGGCTGCCTAATCAACAAATGAAGTTTGGCACTACCGGTTTCTCACTCTTTGGGAGGAGCCTCTTGAGCCGTTCAAAATGGGGATCGGGGAGAACTCCAGCTGTCCATCAAATCCGATATGGTCAGTGGCGTGGGACCTCACCGGACAGCTCTATTTGATCTTAAAAAGTTGAGAGTAAATCTGGTGCGAGGTAGCTCACTCTTGGACAATACGACACAGAGGTGCGTTCAACGGTGGTTCAAGTAGAGCAACCGAAAGAGAGAGTGGCCACACTGGTTAATTCAGGAACCGCCCCGCTCCCGACGTCGCAAGGACACTACAGCTCCTACTATGCCGATCAGAAAAAAGGCGGAAGGTTCCGGTATCACCGTGCCAGAGAGGTTTAGAGAGAAGTCATCTTCCTCCTGCCAGGACCCGGGATTGTCTGAGTAGGATCTTCCTGAAAGATATGGTCCCGCATCCAACGCGAAAGGGCCAGAAACAATCGCACCCTGCTGTCTTTCACCAGCCCACGCGTAGGGCTGGACATTGGTCAGCCCGAGCATGATAAACGCATAGCCGGCGCTTGGACCCTCGGAAGAGCGATCGACAAGGGCTGGACCGTTGATCCCGCTGATTTCGAGGACCCTGTTTTGGTCTGGATCAAGGATGGTCGCTCCCAAATTAAAAGTTTGGCTGTAGACCTGCACGGCGCCATCAAGCAAATCTCCAGGCTCCGGATCGGGCTGGTTATTACTATCGAATACGACGATATCATCATCAGCAGCATTTAGAGCGACGATGTTGTCGACCTCATAGATCCGAAACTCTACGTCGGCACTCGTTCCATTCGCCTGGTTATAAACGAACTGAATCGTTTCGAGAATGAATGGCGTCGTTGTCTGGAAAGTCTGTGTGAGTGGACGACTTGGCGGTGTGCTTCCGCTTTCATACCTTACACTCCTTCTTCCCTGGTTTAGAATGGTGGCAGTGCCATCTGGGTTACTGTTTGCATCGTAGAGCTGAAAAGTCGACAAGGGATCTCCAGTGTTGACGATTCCGTTGGTATTCCAGTCCGCATCGGTATCGATGGAAATAACCGCTTCGACTATCTGAACAAAGCCAGCTAGTAAGACGCAGTAGGTTGAGTGCATGTATTTCATTATAAAAACCATCCAGAAAATCTTATCAGCAAACTAGAGTCAAGCGTCGGCCACGCTGGCGCGAACGGGCGGTGCGACTCTTGGTTTGGTCGGTCGGTCGATGCGGTCTTGGATGGTCAAGATATGGCATTTTTCAGGTCCCACTAAGACCTCAGACCTTCGACGATTAAAAACACTCCAGATATCGAAAATAATGTCAGGAAACACGGTTTTTAACGGAGTCGGATAACCGAGAGAAACCACGCCTCAAGAAACCGATGAATAAGAGAGTTCGAAATTACCGGATCTATACCCGGCAACTCTTTTTCAATATCGACGATCGCTCGCGACGGGATGAGCGAACCGAGAAAAATAAAGAATCCAGAGAATTACATACTATCGATTACTGTTACTATCTTTGAGGCAAGCAGCCATGTCTTTGCGCCATCTGTTACCCATGTCCTTGTGGTTTTCCTTTCTAGTTTCCTCCAACCTCCTCAAAGAATTCATCTGGTAACTGTGCCTGCTGAAGTATTGGTTGACGGCTCAGTTGCGGTTTTTGCTTCTGCAAAGACCTTGGAGAGACGACAGTGACGAAAAGACGATGAACGAATTCCTGACTCGCCCGCACCTTTTCGCGTATCTGGCGATAATCTTTACTGTCATCCGATACTTCACCTACATCGTATCGATCCAGCGAGGAGAAACGCATCCTCACGTCTTTTCTTGGCTGAATCTCGGTGTGATTTCGCTGATTGCGACCGTGGCTCAGTTCCACCTCGGCGGAGGACCGTCTGCGTGGGTACTCGGCGCGAAGGCAGTGGTCTCCCTCTACATTGCATTCGTCTCCCTCTTCATAGGGGAGAAACGGATCACGAAAAGTGACTGGATCGCGTTCCTAAGTGCGCTCGTGATCATACCCATCTGGCTCTGGGCAAAGTCTCCTTTGACCGCGATCCTCTTGGTCATGTGTATCGATTTCCTCTCGTTTCTCCCAACCTACAGGAAGTCGTGGCGAAAGCCGTGGAGTGAGCCTCCAGTCTCCTATTTCTGGGCAGGGCTTAGGTACTTTCTTACTCTCTTTGCCATACCCGAACCCACCTTCGCCACCCTCCTCTTTCCGGCTTTCCTGTTGGCATCCGACTGGGTCTTTATGATCTTTTTGATCTGGCGAAGACGTGTTCTTCGTTCAACGAAACCACAAGAAAGTCAAGGACACGGGTGAACAAGCTCATCACTTAACACTAAACCCAAGAAAGAGAGGTAAACCCATGAAAAGGACGTCACGTCTAAGACACGGTTTAGGTCTTACGGTGATTAGGCGCGAAGCATACAAAACGCCATCTTCGACAGGATCGAGGGCGCCATCGACAACGATTCCGGAGGAGTTTAAGCCTCAGCCACTTTTCCCGTGCGGCGAGACCTGCGCACGCGGGTGAGCAAGGAGAGGAGCAATCACGACTCGTTGGGAGTAGCGGGGGAAGCCGCCGATAGCACAGCGAAGCGAGCGACCATGGGGACAGCTCCCTCTGGGGACGGGCGGGAGTGACGCCACTGGAGGCACGGGATTCGGGTCGAGTTTGTCAAGTGTCAAGACATGTCGCCTTTTTGGGTCCCTCTGTCGTCTTTTTGGGTCCCTCATTACATCGGTCTCTTTCCATGGCATACACGCCATAAAAGTGTTACCGATGGCCTTGTTCTATCTGTTACCCATATCCTTGTGGTTTACCTTTTTGGGCCCTGCGTCACCGGAAGTGCCTTCATAATTGATAGACCATGCTGCCAGCATGAGCCAATTATTCCAATAAGGAATTTCTGAAATCGAAATCCAATAGAATTGGGGAAAGGAATCTACTATTTCCTGAGAGTCCGTCACCGCATAATATATTTCACCGTTCGAAGACATGTCTACGCAAACCCATACTGAAAATTCAAATCCATTTTCACAGTAGACTTTCCCACGATAAATACTCCCAGTTCCAGTTATATCTGAAGGGGATTTTTTTAAATTTCCAAAAAATTCTTCATTAAACTCATTTACAATAATCCGGAGAAAAAAACCGTTTTGATCTTCATCAAATTCAACATACTTAACTAGAGTTGGATCATCTAAAATGGCTTTCAAATCAAGGTTCTTATCTCTTTCACAACCGACTAGAAAAAAGCAAAGCTTTATCCCGACCAGAAAAGAAAATCCTCGAAATAAATTCATCAGTAAAGGTAATCAACTCTTTATGTTCAGGGGCGAAAAAAGGCAGGGCGAAAAAAGGGGTCAAACGCAAAATATAAAGATTTCATCTATTCACCAAATTACTCACGTAGTTCGGATGCCCCATTCTGAGGCGATCCGCAATCCAGGGATTCTTTGCCGTAGTCTCATTTCGCAAAAGCTTTGCAATTTCCACTTTCCAAGAAGCTCCCTTCGGATCAGACGCTATGTCTCCTTCTCCACGATTATGCCTCGATAACTCTTTGATCACAATACGTTCCCAACGAGCTTCGTTGACCTCCTTTAAATCGACTCCTTCCCAGGCGGCGAAGGGATTCTCTTTTACAAGCTCCTTTGCCAGTTCTTTCTTTGATTCCTTGTTCCCAAGAAACCAACCGCGGCAATACCGCTTCGACAGTTCTCCACCCCGTGCTCGATCACCCTCCTCAAGATATCTCAGACGTTCATGGTAGTCGCGCGTTCCCTTCAAGCTGTTCGGCAAGCCACACAGTGAGAGAACGGACTCACGGTCCAGAGGAAGCGAGACTTGCCGCTTGAAAAATTTCGAAAAGCTGGAACGTGGATAGTCCCTTAATTGATCCACCGAACAGAGTCCAGCCCTGACCGGATTGAGGTGAATGTAGTCAATGAGCCCAAGTAAGGGGCGATCGTCCCCCACCACCAGAGACTTGTAGCGCCCTTGAAATACATGCCCCTTTTCTCCGCGGAAACGATTGAAACGTGTCGCAAAGGTGCTCTGTAACCACTTCATCCCCTCTACCAGGTTCGGCTCCGGAGTTTCCAACGCCAGATGGTAATGGTTACTCATCACCACATAGGCATAAATCTTCCAGCCACATCGTTCCGCTGCCTGAAAGATGGTTTTCTCAAAAGCCTCACCCGTCTTCTCACCAGTAAACAGATCCTTCCGGTAGTTCCCCCGACTGATCACATGATACACTGCGCCGGGGTATTCAATTCGTTGCTTTCGCGCCATGGGGTAGAAACTTAAAAACACAGAGCAGATCCGCAATCTTTATATTTTGCGTTTGACCCCTTTCTGTGCCCCTACGCACGCGAGTGGTCGGTGCCTTTCCAGACGGGAATAGTGCCCTGATGCTCGTTGCCGCAAGGCTGCGATATATCACCGGCACGAAGTGGGGATTACGCCGCTACCTCGACATGAAGAAACTTGATCAACAACCACTCACCGAGGCAACCGCCTCATGATCCATTGCTCTGGCTCCAGTCGGGCTACGCCCTCCTTACGCCAGAGCAATCCAACCACAACCAATAACAAGAACACTACCTTCCTGAGGACCGAAAAAGAAAAAGCGAAAGATTCTGGACACTACCGACCTGACCCCCGCAAACTGGTCCAGTCGCAGGGGTCTTCTCACAACGACCATATACTTTTTCCATTAATGAAGGATTTGCCACCTACCTATTTCGTTTCAAAACACTCAAGTCGTCTCTAAAACACTCTTCAGAATTACGTCTTGAAGTTCTGAATCCACCCAATCCGAAAAAACGATCTGATCACGAAAACGAACGGCAGCGGGACCTGCAAACTTACCTAGACAATACCGAAAGTTCACAATGCCCGGAAAGATGAAGGCTGCGTTAGGGTGGGATTTAGCAATCAACTGTTCAGCCCAGTGCAACTCAAGGCCTGCTGGGGCGCGTGTATCAAGCGCATTGATCACAGATTCATAGCAGTTTTGCTTACTAAAGCCGAAGGGGACTTTGGACCAAATTGGGTGACTCTTAACTGACTCTTTAGAAAAATCGGCAAAGGGATCTAAGCTTCTCGGGCAAAGTTTCATGAGCTTCTTATTATCTTTCAATGCCTTAACCGCTAATGGAAAAACACGTAGCCAATCCACATTGATAAAATTGGTTCTTGGCCATTGATTCTTCGGGTTCGGATCACACTTCTCTAGCCAAAGACGAATACTCTGATTATTGTTGAAAGCCCTAACAGCCTCGTAAAATGCATCGCTAGGGTTCGTTGAGCACAAGGCGATATGAGCAGCAAGTGGTAAGAGCAAGTCAGGCATGTAGCTGTCACTACATTCATGTTTCATCCACTCGTATGGTGGGCCATGACTGCGGCAGCCCGGCCCTTTTAACATACAAAGCTCAAATGCTGCTTGCGTACAGGTTCGTAGCATTCCTGGACGTAAAACACTGATCTGGACGCCTTCCGTGTCGATCTCTTCTTCTTGTATAATGGTATCTGGAGAACGAATCATCACGTCCCAAAATCGAGCAAAGCACTCGGTAATGGCATGTGATGAAAACCTAGCAGACTTATTTGAGCTCTGATTTGAGTCTTGTTTAGGCTCCAACAATTTTTGTCTTAAATACGGTGAAGAGGTAAACTGCCAATGGTGGATGGATTCATGAACAAGGACTCTTGCTAACCTTCCGCTAAAATCAGGGTGGTTCGAGTTATTATATAACTCAATTAGTCCATTTTTCTTGAGAACGGCAGGGATATCTTCCTCGCTAAGATCGATAATAGCATATTGGGGATCATAGAAACCCACTATCAACCTCCTTGGCCGAAGTAACTACCAATAGCTTCGAGGGAGATATCTTTGTCTGCGTAAGTCTTGATCACCTCGTTTCCTTTGGCATCTTTGGTCTTGATATGAGTAGTTCCTTGTTTGACTCCCTTTAAAGTAGTGATCAGGGGAGGCGTGACAGTAGCGTCAATGAACAAACCTGTGCCGTAGACGGATATCAGATGCTTGATGAGGCGAAACATTCCATATGCGGTGATACCTAACACAACCGAAACGGCATCATAATATTGTTTGCCATCATCCGGCTCGTAAAGAGTCTCGCTAACTACGTCGTAATTAACTGATCCATCATTATCGAGAATGGCCTGTAGCTTATCGAACGATTCGACAGCTATCTTCACTTGGGTTCTAGCCGAGTCGTTGGCACCGTTCATTTTAGTAAACTAGGTAAAATTCTAACTGCCCCGATGCATCTATACATAACGATGAAAACCTTAACACCTAATTGAAAATAATGAGCGCCTTTTGAAACACAAGGTTAAAAGCCCATAAGTCGTTAGGTTTATCGCTATCACCAAAGACTCAAGGAGAATATGGTTTAGTCGTCGGCGCCTATTGGAATGCCAATGCGTCTGGCCAGGGTCAAAAAACTGGATGGAGCGCAAAATATAAATACATTATCGATTCACCAAGTTACTCACATAATTTGGTTCCAAGGGGAATGGGTCAAACGCAAAACATTAAGATTCTATCGATTCACCAAATTACTCACATAGTTCGGATGGCCCATTCTCAGCCGAGCTGCGATCCATGGATTCCTTGCTGTGGTCTCCTTGCGCAAGCGTTTGGCGATTTCCACCTTCCATTGCGCCCCTTTTGGACTCGACTCAATGTCCTTTTCTCCAAGCCTTCGCTTCGAAAGTTCTTCCCCCACGACACTCTCCCAGCGAGCCTGATTGACTTCCTTCAAATCAACCCCTTCCCAGTCTGCGAAGGGATTCTCTTTGACTAGCTCCTTGGCCAACTCCTTCTTCGCTCTCTTGCTCCCGAGAAACCAACCCCGGCAATAGCGTTTCGAAAGTTCTCCCCGCAAGGCACCATCACCCTCCTCCCGATATTTCAATCGCTTGTGGTATTCTCGAAATCCTTTCAAGGTGTTTGGCTGCTCGCAAAGCAGCAAAACAATCTCCCGATCCAGCTGAGGAGACACTTGCCGTTTGAAGTATTTGGGAAAGCTGGAAAGCGGATAGTTCTTAAGTTCATCCACGGAACACAAACCAGCCCTTACCGGATTGAGATGGATGTAGTCGATCAGTCCAAGCAGCGGGCGATCTTCCTCCACAACCAGTGACTTATACCGACCCTGAAAAACGTGCCCCCTTTCACCGTGAAAGCGGTTGAAGCGAGTGGCAAAGGTACTCTGCAACCACTTCATCCCCTCCACCAGGTTCGGTTCCGGTGTTTCCAAGGCCAAGTGATAGTGGTTGCTCATAATCACATAGGCATAAATCTTCCATCCACATCGTTCTGCTGCCTGAAAAATAGTCCGCTCAAACGCCTCCCCGGTCTTCTTCTCCGTAAAGAGATCTTTTCGGTAATTCCCACGACTGATCACATGATAGATCGCTCCAGGGTATTCGATTCGTTGCTTCCGCGGCATGTGCTAGGACTATCACAAAAAAAAAGCGAAAAGGGCAATCTTTATATTTTGCGTTTGACCCCTGCTATGGGAGACCCATTGAACCATCGGATAAAGGCATTCATTTCCGTCTTCACCCGGTGGGATGGCGGCGCTTCGAAATGGACCCTCGGGTCATGGACAGGACCAGAGACTATCTGCATTGAGTCATCATGGGTCCGGTAGCGGCCAATATCCCTGAGGTCTCGCCTTCCATTCATCAGTTGCTGGTGCCACTCAAAGATCGTTTCGTGAGACAGTGGTTTTTCATACCCATGGTAAAGTTCGACCATCATTTCCGCGATACCTTGCTCAGCCGGGGAAGTTTGGCGGCGATCCGTATGCAAACCGAACTGCCTCCGAATCGATGATTGTAAGGTCTCGCGATCCAGTAGCTCCCCTTCAATTGCGGATGTCTTCAGTGCTTCAGCACTAAGCAGATCCACCTTGAGGATATCCCTGTCATCCTCATCCAAATGACGAAACGCACCGATGACTACGCCGGATTCCTTCATGAAATTCGCTTCAAAAGCCGCTAACTTCGCTGGTTGGTAAACGAAATTAGGCCAATCCTCTTGCTGCCAGTTCCATGTCATGGGTGATAGTCCTCCTTTATATAAACCACAAAATAGCATATTTTTGGGCTATAAGGTAGCGTTTTATACGCCAACAACTACCCCTCTCAGTTTCACTACCTCAACTCCACCAAAAGCATCTCAGATGGCCCATTTCACACAAGGCCAGCCAAACTCAACCCACAGGGGCCGTTGGAGACCCAACGGCACTACCTATAAACCAGTTCCCCTCTTCGCAAGCGAGGAGGGGTGGCCCTCGCCCGAGGGACGGGGTGGAGCGAGGCCATTTGAAAACCAACTCCATCCCTCATCGCAACACTCTCAACTCCCCCACCAACTTCTCCACCTCCTGACCACTCTCTTCCTTCAAAACCACCCTCTGAGCCGCCTGACTGACCGTTGCCGCTGATCCCATCTCCAACCGTTCTGCCAGCCAGCCATTACTCACCGATGTCGCCCGTTTCATTGCCGCCGCAAGAATCGCTTTCGGCTCTGCCATCTTTCCTAACGGGAGATTCTCCAGATCGATTTTCGCAATGCTAGCGACCTCCTCCAGCTGTTCCTCCCAACGAACTTCTCTTTCTTTGTTGAGCTCAGCAGGATCCAGCCCTTCAAAACGCACCCGATCCCAATCGGCTCCCCGCTGCTTCGCTTCATCCCACATCGATTTCCGAAAATCTTTGGAGCCCTTACACCAACCACGACTCAGCTTTGCTTCCATCAACCTCTTCCGTTCACGGTTATCGGTCCCCATCCATGCTAGATACCTCCGATAATTGCGCCAGCCAGCGGGTGTATCCGTCAATCCTCCCGCCTCCTCGAGAACAACCGATCCGTCTAACCATCGCGGACAACGCCTCTTTCCCAGCCAGTGCAGACTGCTCCAGCGGTAGTCGCCAATCGTTTCTTCCGATTCCAGTTTCGCTCTTAATGGGTTCAAATGAATGTAGTGGCACACCTGACCATAAACATGACCAGGCTCAACCAGAATCCCCTTGTAACGCCCCTGGAACGGTCGCCCCGTCCAATTCCGGTAACGGTTGAATCGCCGCACCCAAGTCCCCTGCAACCATTTCATCCCCTCACTCAAATTCGGTTCGCCCAGCTGAACGGCAAGATGAAAGTGATTGCTCATAATCACATACGCTCCCAACTCCCAGCCAAAACGGTCGGCTGCTTCTCCCAAAGTCCGCTCAAACGCCTCCGCTGCCCCCTTCCCACCAAAGATACGCTGACGGTAATTCCCTCGGTTAATTACATGGTAGCACGCCCCCGCATACTCAACTCGTAGTGGCCTCGGCATACAGGAAGAACGCCTCAAAAATGCAAACTAGTCAAGAGTCAAGACCTGACGTCTTTTTGGTGTCCTCCGATTCGTTGCTTTCGCGGCATTTGATAGGACTCTCAAAAGAAAAACGAGATAGGGCAATATTTATATTTTGCGTTTGACCCCTTCTGCATCCACTCTGACCCCTTCTGCATCCACTCGACGGTCCGAACGATCACGCTCGAACACGCCCGTGGCGTTCGTCGCCGTCAGGAGGCTGCCGGTTCCACCGGAGCCCTGAGATCGAAGGGAGCCGAATGCATCGTTACCGAGATGGACGGGAGCATGGTGCCGGTGGTCGAGTGCACCGGGGCAACAAACACCGACAGGCGCAAGGGCAGGAACTGCCACTGGAAGGAAGCGCGCTTGTGCGCGGCACGCGTTCACGGACACGGCAATATCCGCTATGGGGTGAGCTTCGGCGACGTCCAAAAGGCCGGAAACACGTGGGCGGCAACTGTGGCGAAGCTGCCTTGGGCGGCATCGACCAAGCTCCATGTCGTCGGCGACGGGGCCACGTGGATCGCCGAACAGGCCCGGCAATGCCTGGGAGCCAAAGACTATCTCGTGGACTTTTACCATGTCTGCGACTACCTCGCCGCAGCATCGCCGAAGGCGGCTACTTCTCCCAAGTGGCTCGATACCCAAAAAAGACGGCTTAAAAGTAATCGACCGGACAAGGTCATCCGCTCCCTCGAACCTTACGTGGAAGCCGAAGGCATCCCGCAAGGCGAAACTCCCGTCCGTAACGCCATGCGTTACCTGCAAAACCGCATTGAACAACTCGATTATCGCTCGGCGATTGAAAACGGCCTGCCCACCGGTTCCGGCATGATCGGAAGCGCCCATCGACACGTCCTGCAAGACAGACTCAAGATCGCCGGTGCTTGGTGGACCGAACAAAACGCACGAAACATGGCCGCTCTCAGAGTCGCCAGAGCCAACGGGGAAGAAGCACTCCATTGGAGAAACTGACATCGATCAAAATCACACCCCAGCCGCCAGTAAAGAGTCAAGACTTGACGTCTTTTAGGTTCTCTGACGTCTTTTAGGGCACAACACAGACATCGGTAACACTTTTCACAAGGACATAGGTTACACTTTCAATGGGTATGGATGGGTGGATTAAGGAGGTCAAGGTTCATGGTGGATGGTGGTTCGTGTTCGGTTGCTTCGCTTAGGCCGTCCCCGTCAGGGGTGCCGCGCAGCGGCAAGGCCGGAGCGAAGCAACCGAACACGAAAGAGAGCTTTTTGTTTTTGTTTCATTTCGGACGGGTGGCCCGCGGTTCTTTGTTCGCGGAGATGATGAGTGTTTTGGGTCGCCAGATTTCGTTGGCATCGAACTCAAGATTACCCAGGTGCAAGTTGGCGTAGTGGAGTTCGATGATTCCACGATCGTTCTCAAAGAGACCTACCCTACAGCCGCTGTAGATCTCGCTCAGATAGAAGTTCGACCCCATGAAGCTGACATGGCCTGATCCACTGACCCTGCAAACGTGATAACCCGGCGGGTAGCGCATTTTGTCTTTTTCACCAAGACGCCGGGCACTGGGACGGTAAATCTCGGCCGGTCTGAGCATGTCTATCGCTTCGTGCGGACGATCATGATTGTATTCGTGACGCCAGCGATCAAAACGCTTCTGCTGAGCCGCCAGATTCGGTGAGG